>CAIKYI010000737.1 GCA_903831545.1 uncultured Methylobacter sp.
GCTCATGGGATTAATGAGTATATTTATTCAAAGCCTAGAGAGCAGGTAACGGAAGCTTATAAAGTAACAGAGTATTATAAACAACCACCAAAACGTGAGCCTTTGAGTGAAGTTGTTATTGATACTTATTTAGATAGTTATAAAGGTAACAAGCAATCCTTTTGGGATGGTGTTGAATGGGCAGAAAAAGAACACGGCATTGGAGTTGATAATGAGTGAAATAGAAATAGAAATATGTACCCTAAACGGTACTAAATGGATTCTAGGCGATGGATCACCAGAACCTATGACTTGGAGTGGAGCTAAAGACTGGTGCGAAAGTATAGGTCAAGAGCTGCCACCACGAGAGGTTTTGCTAATGGCATACCTCAACCCAGAGACACGTAGAAAATTTGCTAGTAGCTACTACTGGAGTTCTTCGGAGTACGTTAGCCTCAGCGCGTGGAGCCAGTACTTCAACAATGGCCACCAGAGCGACTTCAATAAGCACTACGCACTCCCGGTTAGGGCAGTGCGGGCTATTAAAGATGCGGGTTTAAAACGTGAGCCATTAACTACTGATGCGCTTGAATTTTTAGTAGATGAATATAAAGGTTTTCCAATGTCTTTATGTAGAGCAATCGAAGCGGCACACGGCATTGGAGTTGATACAAATGGAAACTAAAACAAAATACACCGCTCTAGTGTTGTTTTTAGTCGAAATCGAGGCTGATAATAGGGCAACGGCTGATTATATTGCATCAAAAGCCGTGCCTGAGAATTTCGGTTATATGACGTGTGGGCCTGATAGCTGTGGATCGGGTAAGTTTAAAAAAGCGTTAGCACCGATGATTATGATTGCAGGGGGTGATAGTGAGCATTGACTGGGTGTCACCTGCCAAGTTTGCCGAAGAAATAGGCAAGACAACGGGAGCGGTAAAATCAGCCGCTTATAAAAAGCGTTGGCCGGAACATCTTGTTTGGCGTAAAGTGGGAAGCTCACTTTTTTTTAGTAAATCAGGCTGGGACAAATGGCTAGAGATGGGAGCGGTATTAGACGGGCAAGTGACAACTCAATACAAATCGAATTCATGTATAACGGGGAGCGTTGCCGGGAGCGCATTAAAACCAAGCCCACAGATGCCAATCTTTCAATAGCCGCCCAGTTTAGGTCTGAAATAATAGCCGCGATTGATGATAATACTTTCGATTACGCGGCGACCTTTCCAAATAGCAAAAATGCTGACAAGTACCAAGTAAAAGCAATAAAAGCCTTAACCGTGAAAGACTGGCTTAATACCTGGATAAACCGCAAAGAACCGCATATTAAAAACAGCACCTTTGCGGGTTACACCAAAGTTATAAAAACGCTCAGTATCGGGATCGGATCAATCGCTTTAGCTGATCTTAAAAAAAGAGATGTCAGGGCGTGGTGCGAAACCTTGTCTTGTAGCAATAAAACGATAGGCAATATTATTTCCCCGTTACGGGCTGCGCTGCAAGATGCTGTTGATGATGAACTGATCGACAACAATCCGTTGTCTGATTTTAGATTTAGGCGCAACGAAGCACCAAAGCCCTCAGATGTAGATCCGTTTAATAAAGATGAGCAGGCGGCAATATTATCAGCTTTTACCGGACAGCATAAAAACCTGTTTCAGTTTGCTTTCTGGTCTGGACTTAGAACTTCTGAACTGGTTGCGCTTGAGTGGGGCGATATTGACTGGTTAAAAGAGACGGTAAAGATTCAACGGGCCATGACGCAAAGCTCCACCAAAGCTGAAACGACAAAAACCAAATCAGGGACTCGTGAAGTGAAATTATTAACGCCAGCACTTCAAGCGTTAAGAGATCAAAAACAATTTACGTTTTTAGAGGGTAGGGCGGTTTTCCATGATGACCGGACACAAAAGCCGTGGACAGGCGATCAAAGCATCCGTAAGTTATGGACGCGTGCCTTGCATAAAGTAGGCGTGCGTTACCGCAGGCCATACCAAACGAGACACACTTACGCATCAATGATGTTATCAAGCGGCGAAAGTTTGGCGTGGGTATCAAATCAGATAGGGCATTCAAGTGTGATTATGACCGCTAGTGTTTATGCCACGTATATACCGGACTCATTACCGGATGCAGGGAATAAGGCTGTTAATTTGTTTTCAGATAAAGATTTTAAAGTAGTAGAATCAATTAATCGTCATATTTGACAACCCCCAAATGTTTCGAGTATGCTATGCCCTGTAGTTACATAACTACACGGGCTTGACCTCTCGGAACAAAACAGCGCAATAGCCGCTTTATGCGGTTTTTTTATGCGCATCACTTTAGCACTTCATTATGTTGGGCTGTGTGAGGCACTCGCAAGAGTGGCCGGTTCTGTTTTTCCGGTAGGTCAACCTTACTCAGCCTGACACCATGATTGACCTCTTGGTGTCAGGTTTAAACCCTAAAACAGGAATAAAATCATGAACGCACTAACCATCACTCCAGAACAATTTATTTTTGCTTCTGAAAATACCCTAAAAACAACATCGCTTAAAATTTCCGAACGCTTTGGAAAAACTCATAGTGACGTTTTACGCGCAATCGACAAGATTTTAACGCAAGTGTCTGATTCTTTCGGAGAACGCAATTTTGAGCCGTCCGACTATGAGCAAGAAAACAATTTGGGCTTGATGACAAAATACCGGTCTTATGATTTAACTCGTGACGGCTTCATGATTGTCGTTATGAGTTTCACCGGTAAACCTGCAATGGCAATTAAGGAATGGTACATCAACGCCTTTAACCTGATGGCCGCCCA
>CAIKYI010000738.1 GCA_903831545.1 uncultured Methylobacter sp.
GTGTAATCTTCATTACAAAAGGCAATTATGCAATGAAGGTGACTAACGCATTTAATCGGACTGTCGCCGTTCTTTAAAGACTATTTTTCTCGCCATGCGTGGAAATTCAATCAATATAATTTAATCCTTAAAGTATAAACAATGAAAATTAACATGCCGATCACCAATATGGAATACGTCCTTCTGGAGAGTGATTCCATTGTTTCCAAGACCGACCTGAAAGGAATAATTACTTATATTAATGAGGATTTCCTTCGCGTCAGTGGCTTTACCACAGAAGAACTGATTGGTTCGTCTCATAATATAGTTCGCCATCCCGAGATGCCGGTTGAAGCGTTTGACGATATGTGGAAATGCCTGAAAGCGGGCCGACCCTGGACCGGGGTTGTTAAAAATCGTTGCAAAAATGGTGATTATTACTGGGTGCTGGCCAATGCGGCACCGATATACCAAAGCAATCAATTGGTCGGTTATTTGTCGGTGCGCAGTAAACCCAGCGCCCAGCATGTCCACGCGGCAAATAAGGCGTATCCGTTATTTTGTGCAGGCAAAGCCGGCAATCTTAAGATTAAGGATGGAAAAGTTGTTAAACCAACTTTATTAAACAAAGTTAACCTTTTTAAACATTTGAATATCCGCTCCAGATTAACCCTGGTGATTACTCTCCTGACCTTGTTGTTATTGGTAGTAGGTAGTAACGGTTTGATCGGCATGGGCAAGGCCAATGAGGGCTTGCGGACTGTATATGAAAATCGCACGATTCCGATAAATCAGCTTGCCGCTATCCAAAAGCTGTTAATGACTAACCGGTTACTCATCACCGCCAGTCTCATCTCGCCAACACCTCAGATCATTCAGAACAATACATCTGTAGTGGGAAGCAATATCGAAAAAATTACTGAGCTATGGGATGACTATAGGGCTACTGTTCTAAACTCGGAAGAAAAGATTCTGGCTGACACGTTCGCCGAAAACCGTAAACATTTCGTTGGAGAAGGTCTGAAACCCGCTGTTGTAGCATTGCGAGCCAATGATCTGGTTCTGGCAAACAGTATCATAGTCGACAAGATTCGTCCTTTGTATGAATCGGTGGACGAAGGATTACAAAAACTCATGCAACTGCAGCAAGATACCGCCAGGCAGGAATACCAAGCATCACAAGCACAGTATGGGCAGACCCAAAAGGTTTCCATAGGCTTGATTCTGGCGGTTCTGGCAATGATCCTGTATTTGGGCATGTCCCTGATCCGCGCCATCGTGCGTCCGCTTAGTAGCGCAGTCAGTCATTTTGGTCAAATAGCCCAGGGAAATTACCAAAACACCATTGACATTGAGCGTCAGGATGAAGTCGGCAAGGTGCTGGATTCGCTTAAATCAATGCAGACCAAGCTGGGTTTTGATGTTGCCGAAATCAATCGAATCTCTGATGAAAATCTGCGCGTCAAGATTGCGCTGGACAGTATTTGTACTGGGGTGATGGTTGCCGACAATGACCGTAACATCGTTTATGTCAATAAAGCGGTGCTCGATATTATGGGCAAAAACGAAGCGGAGATACGCCAACAACTACCTGGCTTTTCTATTGCAACCTTGTTGGGCACCAATATTGACAGTTTCCACCAAAATCCGTCGCATCAGGCGCAAATGCTGGATTCATTATCCGGTACTTATAAAGCCAGCATGTTGCTGGGCAGTCATTCTATGGTGGTGACCGCCAACCCGATGCGTAATGCACAAGGTCAAAGGCTGGGCACCGTTGCGGAATGGCTGGATCGAACCGATGAAGTTGCGGTAGAAAAAGAAGTGGCCGCCATTGTACAGGCCTCGGTGGTCGGTGATCTTAGCCAACGTTTGGATTTGCAGGGCAAGGAAGGCTTTATACTGCAATTGGGAACAGGCATGAATCAGCTGCTGGAAACCACCGAAAATGCGCTGAATGAGA
>CAIKYI010000739.1 GCA_903831545.1 uncultured Methylobacter sp.
AGTCGGATTCACCCAAGCGCGCCGAAATACCAAAATTTAACGGAATGCCGCCAATTAAAAAGCCCGGCATAAAGCCCTGATATTCAAGTATCCAACTGAGCATACTGGTCGTGGTAGTTTTTCCATGGGTTCCGGCAACGCCCAGCACCCACTTGTCCTGTAACACTTGTTCTGCCAGCCATTGCGGCCCTGATACATATTTCAGTCCCAAATTAAGCACGGCTTCGACTTCAGGGTTGCCGCGTGACAGCGCGTTGCCGATAATCACCAGATCAGGTCTAGGCAACACATTTTCTGCCCGATAGCCTTCCAGCAAAACAATACCTTGCTCTTCGAGTTGTGTACTCATCGGCGGATAAACGTTTTGATCGGAACCGCTAACTTGATGCCCAAGCTGACGGGCAATCACGGCAAGCCCGCCCATAAATGTTCCGCAAATGCCTAAAATGTGAATATGCAATGTTTTGTCCTGGCTGGTTAGAAAATGTTATCGATGTAGTTATTTTTTAGCGGGCGGTGGAGTGCCCGGTTTTTCTGCCGGTTTTGTACCTGGTTTGTCCCCAGGCTTACCCTCTGCTCCGTCCTTAGGCGCGGTCTGTTCTTCTATCGGAACTTCCGCCTCTTCTTTTGCCCCGGCTTTTTCAAGTATTTTTATAACTGTTTCATGAGCGGTTTTTTTGGCTCTAGCCATCACTGTTACTTTCTGTTTGTCCAACGCATTAACATCGGCTCCGGCTGCAATCAATGAATTGACAATGTCTTCGTTACCAAAAACCAAAGCATCCATTAATGCCGTCGTTCCGGAGTTATCAGCAAGAGAAACATCAGCTCCGTAGGCCAGCAGCGCTTTAACAATAAGTACATTGCCTTTAAAACTCGCCGCCATCAAAGCAGTACGACCACTCGCGGTTTTACTGTTAACATCAATTCCTTGTGCCAGCAAAGCCTCGGTTCTATCTAGCTTACCTGTCATCGCCGCCGCAAATAAATCCTTGCCGTCTTCCGCATAAGCTGCCTGGGACAAAGCCAATAAGAGCATTAAAAAGCCGTCTTTATATTTCATTCTGAATAGTTGCTTGCGTTTAATGATAAGTTACGATGAAATAATCAATATATAACCTATATGATCTAATAATGAACGAAAAAAATAAAATAATAGTTGAGGCTACACCTCTTTTCATCGAAGCCCAATCTTCTCCTGAGGAAGATCGCTATGTCTTCGCTTACACCATTACCATCACGAATGCTGGCGAAATTCCGGCTAAGCTGCTCCGACGCCATTGGTTAATCACTGATTCAAATGGCAAGATCCAGGAAGTCAGAGGTGATGGGGTTATCGGCGAGCATCCTTATCTCAAACCTGGCGAGTCTTTTCGTTATACCAGCGGTGCGATGATAGCAACGCCCGTCGGCACTATGCAGGGCGACTATAGTATGCATTCAGATGATGGCGACAATTTTCTCGCCGATGTCCCCAGATTCACTTTATCAATTCCAAGAACCCTGCATTAACAAATGTCTATTTATGCTATTGGCGATGTCCAGGGCTGTTTTGATGAATTATTAAGACTCCTGGATACCATTTCTTTTAATGAACACACTGATCAACTCTGGTTTGCAGGTGATCTGGTCAATCGGGGCCCCAAATCCCTGGAAACCTTACGCTTTGTTAAATCGCTTGGCGATGCGGCAGTCACAGTATTGGGGAATCATGATCTGCATTTATTGGCTGCCTCTTGCGCAACCAAAATTGCCAATAAAAAAGATACGTTGATACCAACTCTTGAAGCGCCTGATAGGGATGAATTAATTCATTGGTTAAGACATCGCCCATTGTTCCATTTTGACAATGAATTTTGCTTGGTTCATGCCGGTCTGCCACCCCAATGGGACTTTAAAAAAATAAAAAAAATGGCCTTATTGGCCGAACAAGCTTTGCAAGCCCCTGATTATCAGATTTTTTTAAAACAGATGTACGGCAATAAACCTAATATATGGTCATCCAGCTTGAAAGGTGAAGAAAGACTCCGCTTTATTATCAATTGTTTCACCCGAATGCGTTATTGCGATAT
>CAIKYI010000740.1 GCA_903831545.1 uncultured Methylobacter sp.
AAAGTCAGATCCAGAGAACCTTTGTCACCGCGCCAGCTTAAAGTACCAAACGCCTGATCCGCCTTGGTCGGTGAGAAATTACGCCAGCCATTTTCCTGAAAGTGATGCAGATCCAGAAAATAACCCCAGGTGCCGTTATTCCAACCACTGCTTAACTCCTCGGAGTGCCGGTCCCAAGAGCCACCGTAGGCCTCGAACTGATGTTTAGGCGCTGAAAACCCTGTTTTGGTTTTTATCGATATGGCGCCGCCTAAACTATTTAAGCCATAAACAGGGTTAGATCCCGGATATAAGGCCATGGACTCGATCGCGCCTTGTGGTATCAAATCCCAATTGACTGTATCGCCAAACGGTTCGTTAAACCTTACGCCATTAACATAAGTCGATAAACCTTGCGGCAAACCCAACAGCGGCGACGCGACAAAACCGCGATAAGAAATATCCGGCTGTAACGGGTTGTTCTGCGCCTCATTAATATGCACGCTGCCTAAATAGCGGTTGATATAATCCGCTAAACTGATACTTTGGGATTTTTCCAGTTGTTCTGAAGATACGGTCTGGATATTGGCGGGGATTTTACTTGCGGCAATCTCGTTACCTTGTAACGGCGTGACGCCAACTACGTCTATGATGCCAAGATCAAGCGGCTGATCTTTAGCCGACACGGCACTGACCACTATCAGGCTCAGACCAAATATTGAAGAGGTAAACTTTTTCATCTTTCATTCCAAAGTAATAGATGGGCTCATCATAGCCAATCTATTACCCGTGTACTAGAGAGCGACAGATAAAAGGAAAAATTCCTATGCGCACTCCATATGAGCCTGTTCGAGCAGTAGATCAAGCTCTGCAATTGGCAACGGTCTGCTGATTAAATAACCTTGAAACAAAAAACAGTTATTCTGCTCAAGAAATAAACGCTGGGATTCGCTTTCCACCCCTTCTGCTATGACTTCCATGCCCAGTTTGTTGGCCATGGCAATTATCGCCTGAACGATGACCGCATCATCTTCATCAATAACGATATCCCGCACAAAACTTTGATCAATCTTAAGCTGGGTAAAAGGCAATTTCTTCAGTATGGATAAAGAAGAATAGCCGGTGCCAAAATCATCCAACGAAAAGTGTACGCCCAATATTCTTAGTTGATTCATTTTGTTAATGGTGTCTTCGACATCATCAAGCACCATGGTTTCTGTCAGCTCCAGCTTTAGTCTGGCAGGATGATTGATGGCGCTATGGCTAACAATCTGATCGACTTGCGCCACAAAATCAGGTTGATGAAATTGCCGGGCGCTGACATTAACAGCTATCTGTAAATTCCGGGTACGCTCACTTTCTTCCCAGCGTTTAAGTTGAGCACATGCAGTCTCCAGCACCCACTTGCCAATGGGCAATATTAAGCATGTATCCTCGGCCAAAGGTATAAAATCCTGAGGCGATACAAAACCACGCGTGGGATGTCGCCAGCGGATAAGTGCTTCAGCGCCAATAATCCGATGATTATTTTGAACCTGTGGCTGATAAAAAAGTTCAAACTGACCGTCAACCAGCGCCGCGCGCAAGTCAGCTTCCATCGTAACGCGGGTATTGATATCAGCCTGCATTTGCGGGTCAAAAAAACGCAATGAGTTTCGGCCCGAAGCCTTGGCCTGATACATGGCAATATCTGCCTGCTTTAGCAACTCTTCTGCAGACTGCTCGCTACCATTAAATACTGTTGCGCCGATGCTGGGAGTACTATGGTATTCGTAGGTTTCAAGCTGATAAGGCTGATTTAGCGTAGCCAGAATTTTTGCTCCAATCAATTCAGTCTGCACGGCCGCTTCAGCAACTTCATCGCTCAAGTCTTTGAGCATCACCACAAACTCGTCACCGCCCAGACGCGCAACGGTGTCACCTTCACGAACACACAGCTCAAGACGTTTAGCGACTTGCTGTAACAACAGATCACCCATGGCATGCCCAAAGGTGTCATTGAGGATTTTGAAATTATCCATATCAATAAACAGTAACGCACCCTTACGACCACTGTGATGACTTGTCGCCAGCGTTGGTTTTAATTGATCATGAAGCCGCCGCCGGTTTGGCAGTCCGGTAAGCGGATCGTAAAAGGCCAACAGCTCGATTTTGTCCGCCGCTTCTTTGCTTTGGGTAATGTCGGTAAAGGTTGCAACATAGTTGGTGACCGCACCATTTTGGTCGTAGACAACGGTAATGTTGAGATATTGCAAATAAAGCTCACTATTCTTACGTCGGTTCCAGATCTCACCTTCCCATACACCCTTTGCGTTAAGGGTTTGCCACATGGCAACATAAAAATCATCTTCATACCTACCTGATTTAAGCATACTTGGCATTCTACCTAGAGCTTCTTCAGAGGTGTAACCGGTAATCTGGGTGAAAGCGTGATTTACGCGAAGAATGACTTTTTTGGCATCAGTGACCATCATGCCTTCCTGGGATTCAAAGACGACGGCAGAAATGCACAACTCAGACATAGCCTTTTTACGCTCGGTAATATCATGAACAAACACCGACAATAACTTTCTATTGCCAACCGGTATGGGCCCACTAAACAGCTCGACATCGCGCACGGAACCGTCTGCAAGACAATGCTGGAACTCATAACGCTGATATTCTTGCGAAAAAGCAGGCTGTATTTGAGAGTATCTCTGGACAGGCAAGAGCATATTGAGCTGAGCCATATTCATGCACTGCATTTGCTGCTGCGTCCAACCGTAAAAATTGGCAGCTGCCGGATTGGCAGTAATAATGGCCCCTGTTTCAGAATCGATGATTAACATCACCGTATGATTATTTTCGAACAGGCTTCGATAGCGTTCTTCACTACGCTGCAACAGTTCTTCATTCTGGAGTTGGAGCGTGTTGTGAAGCTCGCGCGTCTGCATGAGACTATGGACCCGGGCATGCATCTCAACCTTATTAATAGGCGATATGATCAGCTCATCAATTACTTTCCAGAGCTGCCGGGTCGCCAAACCAATACCTTCAAGCGGGGTGATCAAAAGAATAGGCACGAACGGTTGCTGTTGCTTGAATTGGGAAACTTCAAGTTCCAGACGACCCAGTGTCATTGAATCTACAATCACTAACCCACAATCTGACTTCAATTCCTTGAAACTATCAATTTCAATAACGCGATACTTTTCAGCCAGCCAATTTTTTAGCAACTGACGATTTGTCTGACGCTGAATAACGAGATAAATACAGGTCATTTAATGTCTAATTACTTGTCCCTAAGATGTTACGGTCAAAACCGTCACAATTTTGATATCGAGCGAAACCTTTAAGTCGGCTAAAATCAGATTTTAAAGATTTTTTGATAGGCATATCTTAAATCAGCAAAGCTCTAATCAAACCTTTTAACTCAACCATAACCAAAGGCTTTACCAACACACTACTGACACCCAATGCGACACTTTGATTTTGAAGAGCCAAACTATTCTGGGGAGAAATAATAAGCAGGCGCGTGCCTTTTTCCTGAAAATACTTACAGCGCTGCCAAATTGTTTCATCGAAGCCGGTCACATCAATCAAGGCAAGATCTATCACATCTTCACTCGCAAGAAGCGTGTCGAGCTGCCCAAGTCCTTGGGCGCTTATACTGCAATATCCCAGCTTTTCAATGAATTCAGCCAGTAACTCCAAATTTCGTATCTGTGTTCCAACCAGCAACACCTTGACAGCAGTGGTAGTCATGACCTGCTTAAACTTTATCTTCTTGATTAATCTCGGGAGTACCTCGCAGTATCCCTCGCAGATTAGTCAGCGGTTTGCCTACCCGGATACCAAAACGAGTTATTTCAAACTCTCGCAGCGTCTTCTCAAAATCGCTAAGTCGCTTCTTGATAACGCCAATAGCCCTGCGCAACTCACCGTTAACTTCTAGGTAGCGAAGAAAAATCGCATTATCGGCCAGATACCTTATGCCCACTTCGGTCAGTCTGAAATCACCGGTTACCGCTTCTACTTCATTGATAATAACAACAGCGACGCCCAGATTCTGTAGATATTTACATAAAGCATGCATGCGGGTTTTAAGATCATCACCCCCTAAGGAAATGGTAAAGCCCGCAACACTGTCGATCATCACAATCTGTGTACCTTTGTTGGTTTCGACTTCATCGCGAACAGCACGGGCAAACTCATCTGGCGTATATTGCAAGGGTTCAACTTTCTTAATTATCAGCGTCCCTTTCTCGATCATTTTTCGTGCAGGAATGCCTATGCTGTCACAGCGTGACAGGATCATGGATTCTTCTTCTTCGAAGGTATAGATAATTGAGCGTTCGCCCCGGCCTGCAGCCTCTTTCATCATCTGCATGCCAAGTGTGGTCTTGCCGACACCGCTTGGACCGCTGATTAAGGTGATAGTGCCCCGCTCGATGCCGCCATTTAACAATTCATCCAGATCAGGAATACCTGAAGGCATCATCTCAAAGTTAAAATCAATTTTTTGGGTATTGGGTAAAAGCATGGGAAATACTTCAAAACCCTTATCGGAAAGCTTATACGTGTGTTTGCCGGAGTGAAAACCAGAACCGCGCAGCTTCGTAACCGCAAGGGAACGATTAATGCTGTCAAGGTCAATAATGCCATCACTGGTAAATTGCAGCTCTTCATCAGGTTGGCTGGCATTTTTTTCCGAGGTGTATAACAAGGTACAACCTTGCTCAACCAGAAATCGCAAAAATGACATCGCTTGTTTGCGAAATTGAAAAGTATCCGCCGACAGATAGCGAAACTGGGTCATGGGATCAAGAAAAACCCGATCAGGCTACAGAGAACGAATTTTTTCGACAATCTGATTAATGATGGGTTCCCTCTCCACTTCTGCAGAAGAGAATATATCGTAGCTCTGCACTTCCGTGAAAAATTCGGAGCCTGGACTAATATCCAATATCTCTACTTTTTCAATATTAATACCGCGCTTTTCAGCATCATGACGTATGCGCTCTTCAGACTCTTCAAGACTGATAAACAGGGTTTTTTCGCCTAATGCTGCACCAACCGCCAGGAAATGCAATCCTAAGGTTGTTTTACCACTACCAGGTCCGCCCCGAACAAGGCAACTACGTCGTACTACAAGCCCACCATATAAAATTTCATCGAGTCCGGTAACACCAGAGGACATACGTGAAAGTGATTGGGTCATGGCTTGCTCTCCATTATTTGTGTTTTTTGTATTTAGAAGCGCATGATTATATATTTATTGCACTTATATGCAAAATATTTACATTTTTTACTTGTGGTTTTATCGTGTTCTTCAAGCCAACCACCTACCTTGGCTAGGCTAGTTAAAATCAAGTGTAGTCAGCCACGCCCAACTCGGCAATAAAAAAATAATCGAACAACTGGATGGCTTATTGGCATTCTCCTGCCGCTTATAATCCATGATTATCCGTACCCTATTAATTGTTCTATGCATTTAAGCATATTTAATGAATATGAAATTTTAGTGCCGGGTTAATACGAGTTGCCTAATGGCAAATTATAAAACAAAAAAAAGGCCGTGATAAATCACAGCCCCTTTTTAAAACTTAACGCTGCTTTTAATTAAAAGCAGCAGAAAAAATTACTCAACTTCAACTTCTTTCATACTTAATCTGACTCGGCCTTGACGATCAATTTCAAGCACTTTGACCCTGACCACATCACCTTCATTCAATCTGTCGCTGACTTTATCAACACGTTCTTCAGAAATTTGTGAAATATGAACCAAGCCATCTTTACCGGGAAGAATGGTAACAAAAGCACCGAAGTCCATTAATCTCACTACTTTGCCTTCATAGGTTTTACCCACTTCAACTTCAGCAGTAATTTCTTCGATCAAGCGACGTGCTTCTTCACCGGACGCTTTATCAACAGATGCCACTTTTACGATACCATCATCAGTCAAATCAACGCTGGCGCCAGTTTGCTCAGTAATGCTGCGTATGGTTGCGCCGCCTTTACCGATAACTTCGCGAATTTTAGCGGGATCGATTTTAAATGTAATAATACGCGGCGCGAAATCAGACATTTCTTCACGCGTAGTGGACAAGGCTTTATTCATTTCTTCCAGAATATGCAAACGACCATGTTTTGCCTGTTCCAGAGCTGCCTTCATGATTTCTGCGGTAATGCCATCAATCTTGATGTCCATTTGCAGTGCGGTAATACCGTTTACTGAACCGGCAACCTTAAAGTCCATATCGCCAAGATGATCTTCATCACCCATGATGTCTGACAATACGGCAAAGCTGTCGCCTTCTTTAATCAAACCCATTGCAATACCGGCAACAGGTGATGTTATAGGCACA
>CAIKYI010000741.1 GCA_903831545.1 uncultured Methylobacter sp.
CAAATACCGTTAACCAGGGCATCAGGGAATAGTTTTGAAACACCACACCACGATCCGGTCCCGGTGCGATAATCGGCAAACCCTGTTTTAGCACTTCGCCACTATCGGCTTGAATCAATCCGGCAATCGTGGAAATCAGCGTCGTTTTGCCACTGCCGGAAAAGCCGACAATCGCAACAAACTCTCCGGCTTTTATACTGAGATTGATGTTGTTGAGTATCGAATTTTCGCCATAACTTTTACAGACTGACTTTAATTCCAACAAGGGCTGAAACGGGTCATTTGAAGGTTCAGGCGGCTTTTTTTTATTTTCGGTTCGCATAGTATTAAGATTTACGACAGACATGGCGGCTCCCGGTTATTGAGTTCTACCAAAAGAAAACAGGTTTTGTAAGGACTGCATGATGCGATCCAGGGCAAAGCCGATCAGCCCGATGGTAAAGACCGCGACCATGATTCTGCCCAGGGAGTTGGAACTGCCGTTCTGAAACTCATCCCAGACAAATTTGCCCAGACCGGGATTTTGCGCCAGCATTTCCGCCGCGATTAACACCATCCAACCCACGCCCAACGATAAACGCATGCCGGTAAAAATATAAGGCAAGGCAGACGGCAAAATAATTTTTTTGATTTGAGTGCCCCAGCCCAGACGCAACACTTTGCCGACATTAATCAGGTCTTTGTCTATGGACGATACGCCAACAGCGGTATTGATCAGCGTTGGCCACAGTGAACAGAGGGTGACGGTAATGGCGGAGGTTAGAAATGACTTTTCAAACCATGATCCCTCTCCCGTAACATACAAGGCACTGACCACCAGCGTGACAATCGGCAACCAGGCCAGCGGCGAAACGGGTTTAAAGATCTGCACCAGCGGATTGATAGCGGTGTTAAAAACCGGATTCATGCCGCACAGCAAACCCAGTGGCACGGCAATCAGGGTGGCAATGACAAAGCCGGCAAAAACTGTGTACAGACTGGTAAAAATCTTGTCCAGATAGGTGGCCTGGCCGTTATACGGACGCGTTTTAATTTCAGCGGCCGGATCTTCCGCAAGTTTTTGCTTGTTCCGGGCTTGCTGGCGTTGGTAATAGTCAGCTTCTTTGGCCCGCTCGGCAAAATGATCATCGAGTAAACCGCCCGCTTCAAGCCACACCGCCGCAGGGCCGGGAATCGCGCCCAGACTGGTGTTAACCTTGGACGCTGAAAAACTCCACAGACCCAGAAACACCATAAAAGCCAAAATTGGCACGCCCATAATCAGCCAAAGCTGGCGGATTTGCAGCGTTGGATTTTCGCCAGCGGCAATTTTTACCAAAGGCACAAACCAGGTTAGCCCGGTTATGTTTAAAAATTTAATCAGTTTATTGTGCATGGTTGACTCCTTTGTTTAAGACGAATTTCCTGACGCATTGTTGCACTATACAAACCAGGGTTTGAACCCCAGGTTTCCAGCAAAGGCTTTTTAATAACTGGCAGTTCAATGGTAAACAGTTAAAAAGATGCGTCCTTGCACTGATAAAAGCTCTGCGGCCAAGAGGGAACAGGCTTATTCAACAACCTTGCCGCCGACCACTTTTTGCTTGCCTTTAAGACCGATGGCAAATTTGGCCAGA
>CAIKYI010000742.1 GCA_903831545.1 uncultured Methylobacter sp.
CATGTATATTTATCAACCTGACCGCGAAAAAATCGACTCCGATCAGTTCCTTTTTCCCTAATAATTTCTGCTTTTTGAAGGTACTGCTGTTCGTTAACTATTAAAGCACCACCTTCTCCACAAATTATATTTTTTGTTTCATGAAAGCTGTAGGCTCCAAGATCACCAATGCTTCCAAGTGGCTTACCCATATATTTTGACATGATGCCTTGAGCTGCATCCTCAATTACAAATAAATTATGTTTCTTTGCAATTTTAAGGATTTCGTTCATCTCACAAGCAACCCCAGCATAGTGAACCGGTACGATTGCTTTTGTTCTGGGGGTGATAGCAGGCTCAATTAACTTTTCATCAAGGTTGAGTGTATCTTGCCGAATATCTACAAATACCGGAATCCCGCCTCTTAGTACGAAGGCATTGGCTGTGGATACAAAGGTATAAGAGGGCATTATTATCTCATCCCCCGGCTGTATGTCTAGTAGCAATGCTGCCATCTCTAAAGCAGCTGTACATGAGTGGGTTATTAGAGATTTGCTGCCAGTTATGAAGTTGAGTATTTCATGACAACGAAGAGTGAAAGGGCCATCGCCGGCTAATCTACCATTGGCATAAGCTTGGCCGATAAAGTCTAGCTCATTACCCGTCTTATAGGGCCAATTAAAGGGAATCTTATCTGATGTCATTATTTACATTATTAATATGTAGCTGAATTTACACTGGTTATGAGCTTAGGTTTTTAATTAATCTAGTGTAAGCTAATATGCAAGCTTTATCGCAGAATTGCTAAACCAAACCCTTTTTCCCCATAATTATTTCCGTTGTAGAGCATATACCTATCCCCTTTGTGATCAAACACAAAGGGGTATTCGATCATCTCTGAATCCCATCCGCTAGATGAAACTGTGATACCCACATTCTCTAACTCCAGCTCCCAATTATCATGGTTATGACTCCTTGCATATCCGATGCGATATTTTTCACCTGAACCGCTTCGGTAAGAAAACCACATTTCAAGAAATCCATCTTGATTTTGAGCGACAGTGGGTCTTGAAAAAGCCTGAGCGACGCCAACCGCGTAAGGTATAGATAGACCTGTTCGAAACCATTCAGCACCATCATCAGAAGTCGCGTGATTTATTACATGCAGCATTTCACCGTTCCCCGCATCCCAACTAAGCGTCGATCCATACCACATTTCGAATCCGCCCGATGGTCTCGAATTTACCCAAGGATAAGATAGGCTAATTGGATCGATTGGAGTGCACCCCATAAAAGGCTTCGCGCTATCAAGTTTAAGTCCAATTTCGGGGGTCAGAATCAGTCGGCCAATATCACCTCGCCAATGTCTGTTTTTAGTATTTTGCCAGCCCATAAAAAGAATATATCGAATTCCATTTGCCTCATAGCAATTGCCTATGCTTACTCCGTCAGAAAAAAAACTACCGATTTGCCCATGTTGAAAAAAGGGGTAGTAATGCTCATTGATAACTTTTTGCTTAAGAAGGTCAATATCAACAGCGCCAACTGACGATCGATTGAGCTTGTCTCGGCCGCTAAAAAATACGCGGTATAAATTACCGTCTAAATGGATGGGTAATGGATTAGAGGCATGCGATATTAGTTTCGGGTGCCGACCACCTTCCGAGAGGGTATATATTTGGCCTTGCTTTTCCCAGTGCCTAGTCATAGTCCTCTCACTCTAGTACTTGGAACTTTAGAGCGATCGGTGGCTGAGCCCATATAAACCCCATCAGGCTCGGTATCACCAAGTACAAGCGCCCCCGCACCAATTACACAACGGTTACCAACTTTAATATGGTCTCGAAGTGTCGCGTTAACTCCAATAAAGCATTGTTCGCCAATCTCTACTCTCCCTGAAATTACTGCCTGTGATGCAATAAAAACATGGTCAAGAATAATAGAGTGATGTCCAATGTGATTTCCACTCCACAGGGTTACGTTATTGCCAATCTTTACAAAGGGCTGAATTGTGTTGTCTTCCAAAATAAAACAATTTTCCCCGATTGGGTAATTACTTAGAAATGTTGCGCGTGAGCTAACA
>CAIKYI010000743.1 GCA_903831545.1 uncultured Methylobacter sp.
AAAAAACAACCTTATAGCCCCATTCAGTTTGTTTTTTGAGTGTTTTTAGACTGTTCTTTTATATCTCTTAATGCTTTCGCGCATATTAATGGGCCGCGTTCGCTTTCTCGCTATCCTCCCGCGCTGACGGCAGCCATTAAAAATCACCCAAACGATAAAGGGGTTTTAACAGTCGTCGATCCGGCTGTTTTTTAGACGTTGTTCTCGTCCGGTTCGGTTTTATCGAATGATTTATAAACTTCCAGCTGACCTTGCAAGTTGGAAGCCAATTTTTCCTTCTCCAGTACGGTCTTGTTTAACGAGGTTAAGTGCGCCCTAGTTTCGGTGAGTTCCACTTTTGCCGTCTCATAAAGGTGAGTCACTTTTTCCAGTTTACTTAGCTGCTGCGATAATTCAGCGGTTTTTTGCTGATTATCGGTTTGCAACTGGGCATTACTGCTTAGTGTGGCATCCAGCGTGGTTTGTAATTTATGACTGTTCAGTTCTAACGAACGGATTTCCAGGTCTTTTTGTTTAAGGATGGCATCATGTTGTTGTTGCAAGGCCTGCTGGTCTTCAAGCAGGGCTTTATTCAAGTCCTCCAGCGTCACCACTTTGGCCTTTAATTCACTGACTTCATGGTGTAGTTGATCCTTGTCCTTTGATAAGCCGATATTGATTTTTTCAGCCGCGTTTAATTGACTGACAGCTTGCAGATAATCGGCCTGTTTTTGCTCTGCTTCGGCTTTAAGGGCCGTTAAGGTATCTTCCAGGCGTTCATTTTTTAAGGCCTGGGCCTCGGAAAATTTAAAGGCTTCTGCTACTTTCGCCTGATTGTTGAGTTCTGCCTGTTTTAGCGCTTCGCGTTGGATCTCCAGCTCTTCATCGGCCAGGCCTTTGGCGATAGCCCATATCTTTTTAATCAGGCCTTCACCATCCCGGGTTAATTCAGTCGGGAGTTCGACAACCACCGGAAGTAATTCCGCGCCTAATATTTTGGCTTCATCAGAGCTATTCCAGCTATTGAGATATTTGGAAATGGTCGTCAAGCTGCCACGCCCTAACTTTTCCAGTAGCGTTAAGGCCGTTGGACGCTCGCCCTGTGCGGCAATTTCTGTACAGGCGTTATGAACATCTTCTTCGATCAATCTTATGGCCATGCGTGTCACCCGGATAATGGTTTGGTTTTGGCTATTATACCACACCTAACTATTACAGTTAAACAGTAATTATGTAATTATCATAATTACACTTAAATTATTACACTTTGTTTAGATTAAGCTGATTTTTTCGGTTTATCCTGCCTGGTCTCACCAAAAAAACCCGACAGCTGACAAACCGGGCACTTAGTAGCGCGTTAAACCGGCAACAGCCCTGCATTTATAGCAATTAAAGACTTGGCGCTATCCAAACTGCTTAAAATCGCTAAAAAGCCAAAAATTAACCCTATTTTGAACCGGATTTACCCTATGCCGCCTTCGCTTTTGCACTATGACAACACTATGAAAACGCGCAATTCCAAAATGAAAAATATAACAAAAAAAAGCCCCATGATTTTAGTCAGGGGGCTTTGCTGTTTTTAAGGAAATCGATTGATATCAATGAATCATAATT
>CAIKYI010000744.1 GCA_903831545.1 uncultured Methylobacter sp.
GCTTTTAGGTGATTGAAACTCGATAGCGATCATCATGCCTTTGCCGCGTGCTTCTTTCAGGAATTCATATTTTGTCGACATGGCATTAAGGCTGTTAATGATATCAGTGCCGACTTTCAGACTGTTTTCTACCAGCTTTTCATCTTCCATCACTCGAAGTGTAGCGAGTCCGGCCGCCATGGCCATATTGTTTTTTGAAAAGGTTGAGCCATGAACGACAGCGCGATCCATACGGTTATAAACGGTATCCATGATTTTTTGAGTCATGGCGACACCGCCTACAGGAACAAATCCGCCAGAAAGAGCTTTTGCCATGCAAATCATGTCGGGTTTAACATTCCAGTGTTCGATTGCCCAGAATTTTCCTGTACGGCCTATGCCTGTTTGGACTTCATCGGCAACGAACAAAGTACCGTATTTTTTGCATAAACGCTCAACTTCCGGCAGATAATTATCATCCGGCAAATTAACGCCTTTACCTTGTATAGGTTCTACGATAAACGCCGCAATATCATTATTGCTTAAGGCTTTTTCGAGTGCGACGAGATCATTAAACGGCACTGAAATACAGCCCGGTAATAAAGGGCCAAAACCTTCTCTAAAAATATCCTCGCCAATTAGAGAAAGTGCGCCCATGGTCAAACCGTGATATCCATGTTCACAAAACACGATTTTTTCGCGTTTGGTTGTATAACGGGCAAATTTAATCGCAGCTTCAACCGATTCAGTACCCGAATTGCAAAAAAACATCTTGTTAAGATTGTCAGGTGTGGTTTTCAGGATTTCCTGCGCCAATAAACCGCTGAGTAATGACACATCCATTTGGACCAGGTTGGGAAGTTCCAGTGTTAAGGTTTCAGTTAAAGCACTTATTACGGTCGGATGGTTACGACCTATAGCGAATACGCCAAAACCGCTGAGCAGATCCAGATATTCCGTGCCTTCCTGGTCATAGAGGTATTGTCCCATGGCTTTTTTATAGTGGCGATCATAGCCTATGGTCTTTAATACTCGGACCATTTGATTGTTTAAATGTTGTTCGTGCAGATCAAATTTATCAGTGCTGTGTTGAGAAAAAAGTTCGGCGATACTGAATGACATTAGATACCTCAAAAAATTAAAATTTTTTTTCGCCGCTGGAAATCGGCGCTTTATTAAAATCACATCACTGTGAAAAGGCTTGTAGTGGATAGGTCCCTGGCTCAGATTAAACTGATTATTAAGTAAATAAAGTCATTTCATTGGGAGTTGATAGAGTGTCAAGTTGCCTGGAGACTAGTCTTAAGGTTTTTTTTGCAGCATTAAAATGTAGACCCAGTTTTATAAGTCCCGCTAATTCATTAGGGTGTAATGCAACAAATAATAATAATCTGGTCAAAGCGATGTCTCCGTCTTTATTAAGGGAGTAACTGATGGCTTTTGGTAAATTCATGTTAACCGGATCGGCAATGGCGCGAATAGCTAAAAAAGGCAATCCGTTTTGTCCGGCAACTTTAGCAATGGCTACGCTCTCCATATCCAATGCGACCGCGCCGGTTTGCTGGTGAATTCGTTTTTTTTTAGATATGGCTTCTACAATGCCATGGCTTTCAATCAGGCTACCGGTGTGAACTTTAAGATGGGTCGAGAGCCGCGCTTTAGAAAAACTGTGCCACTCTGGAGAGACTCCAAAATTTGCATCGACGTAACCAGTCGCGTCGATTAGGCTATCAGCCAAAACCAGGTCGCCAGATTGTAATGTGTCACTAAGCGCAGCAGCACAACCCCAACTAATCAAACGTGTTGCACCTTGCTCAACCAATAACCTAGCAGCTGCTTGCGCATTGCTAGCACCTGCGCCAGAATAGCTGACAACAATAGCATTGCTTACAAAAGCATAACACCCTTTATCAATTTTCTTTGATGTCAGGGTGCTGATTTCTTCCGGTAAAGCAACAACAATGCCGGTTATCACTCGTTAGTCACTCGTGTTTTAGCATTACTGTTGATTTCGTTACGATATCGAGCTAATGCCCACAGCGGAAAAAATTTGTCATAACCGTGGTATTTAAGATAGAAAACTTTTGGAAAGCCAGGAGCGGTATAGCACTCGTCATTCCATACGCCATCGGCTTGTTGATTGCGTAAAATGAAATCAATTCCGGCTTTGACTTCAGGGCTTTGTGCTTCTCCGGCTGCCATTAAAGCTAAAACAGCCCACGCAGTTTGAAATGCAGTACTAAAACGATATTTTCCGCTATAGCTAACATCATAATAGCTATAGTTATCTTCACCCCAACCACCATCTGGTCGTTGCACGCTTTTTAGCCATTTTGCAGCTTTGGTGTATAAAGGATCTGATTTAGACAGATTGGTTTGTTCCAGTCCAAGCAATACCGACCAGGTGCCATATATATAGTTGGTACCCCAGCGACCAAACCAGGAGCCGTCTTGTTCCTGTTCACTGCGAATATAGTCCAAAGTACGTTCCAGCGCCGGTAAATATTCATCGTGGTTTTGAGCTACTTTAGCCATCAGCATCGCGCAGCGTGCGCTGACATCCGAGGTAGGAGGATCTAATAAGGCCCCGTGATCAGCAAAGGGGATTTCATTCAGGTAATAACAGGTGTTATCGACATCAAACGCACCGTAACCACCGTTTTTTGATTGCATGCCCACTATCCAGCGAGTTGCGCGA
>CAIKYI010000745.1 GCA_903831545.1 uncultured Methylobacter sp.
TATTGTATATGCGCTTCCCATATCTTTCGATTGCTCAATTGAACTAACTAAACGGCTAAGTCCTTTACCAATTAAATGCATAATGGGAAGTAAAATAGCTCTCAATCTTTTGTTGGTAATTCGCTGTATACAAGTATGCTCAAAGAAGAATCTCCATCCTCCAGCATTACACGCTATTGTCCCAGCG
The DNA here is from genome assembly GCA_903831545.1 of uncultured Methylobacter sp. Classification (GTDB taxonomy): domain Bacteria; phylum Pseudomonadota; class Gammaproteobacteria; order Methylococcales; family Methylomonadaceae; genus Methylobacter_A. The sequence goes on from CAIKYI010000745.1 coordinate 188, forward strand.
TCGGTCAATGTGATCATCTCGACTCTTACACCTATCGACTCCAGTTTCTTAGTCAATAATATTATTGGGAGAAGCATAACATGCCGCGGTGCATCTAAATGCAGCCAATACCGACCGAGAATATGAAATTGAAAAGCATTCGGATTTACTGATGAAATTACTAAAATGCCGCCTGGTTTGAGTGATGCACAAATGGTATCCAGTGCTGACCAAGGATCAGGCAAATGCTCAATGACATGCCAAAGCGCGATGACATCATAAGGTTCTAAATGTTGAAGCGCATCGCCAGGATTACTGCTATTAATAGCTCGTATACCTACAACCTCATTCAAAAATTGACAGCATTGTGAGTCCATTTCAATAGCATCAACCTCGAAACCGGCTTTTTTAGCAAGATAGGTAAAACCACCATATGACGGCCCAATTTCCAATAGCCTTCCTTTGTCGATATATTGTTTAATAAGTTCAATTTTGTATCTGTCAGGCACAGAAACAACTTCCAGATGTTCCGTGGTTTCAGGAATAGAGTGATAGGTATCAGGATAATAAGCACCCAAATTAGCAGGAATTGGAGCAATAAAAATTAACTTGCACTGTGGGCAGCGATAATGATCGAATGTTTCCTGACTAATATTCCGATTAAAGTCCTTACTTTGAAAATAAAGCATGGATTCGGCGTGGCAATAAGGGCAGGATTTTTTCATGGTCTATTTACTCTCAATGTTTTTATATTCAGATAGCCCACAGCCCAGGAGGCGGCTAAAAGAGAGAGAGCTAATGTACACAACACTCCCAGTAACGTGATTATGTGGGACGCGTTCACTGGTAAAATTGCCCGAGCAACTAGTCCAATCACAGTAATTATTATAACCGGCAATATGACATCGAGCTTATACCACTTGCCCATTTCATGCTTAAGCAAACGCCGATGCATTATAGGTACCTCAAAAATGAAGTACCCCAAGTTCAGGATAATCCACACCCAGGCGGCGCCTATGCCTTGGTATGTTTGTACCATCCAAACCATCAACGGAACCAGCAGAATTATAGCTATAATATTTTTATAGATCGCCAATTGTGTCCAGCCATGCGCAAGCTGTAATGCATAGGGTAACGTCATGACAGTATTCAACGCTGAGCCGATCATAAGTAAAGTTAATATTTGGTGTGCATTTTGCGCAGCCACTATGTTTCCTAACCAAAGAGCAAGAATGTCTTTTGCAAAAATGGAGATAGTTATGGCCACCGGGAGCACAAGAACTGAAAGAAGTCGACAACCTTTATGATAGATCAGGATAAGATTGGTTTCGTCTTCCGAAGTGGCTAGCTGGGTAAACTTAGGAAAGAGCGCGGAAAAAATTGGTGTTACTAGGTTATTAAGTGCATTAGCAACATTAAATGCCAACATGTAATAACCAAACATTTCCAACGTAAGCATTTTGCTGAGGATTATCTTATCAAGCTGTGTCAACAAAATGCTTACCACCGAAATGCCGATCATGCCTGATGCAAATTGCCAATTCTGGATTAGTAATTCTTTATCAAAGCGGGTTGCCCACTCAGATTTAGGCAACAATTTCCAGAGCCAAATAGCCAATATTAGGGTGGTAAGTAGACCTATAAAAGACTGCCAAAGGAAAAAAAAAACTATTGAAGGTGAGATATATAATAGTATAAGTACCGCGCCTCCATGCTGCATCGTTACCATAACAGAGCGAATTATATTAAGTACAACTTGTCTCTGAAGGCCCATAAGACCACCTGAATAAATTGCCCCAGGCCACTGGAATGCAATAGACAAGCCCATAATAGTTAACGATTGTTCGATTGTGTCATGATCAATGCTGGTAGAATTTATCCAGTATTTGGTTATCAACGGTGCCAGAACTACTATGGAAATGCCAATTAGGATGCCGATACCCCAGTAAATCACCTCAAATGTCCGTACGAGGTTTCGCGACTCCTGCTCAGAATTTTCTAGAGCAGACAGCCTTGACAATTCACGGCTTAACGTTGTGCTGAGCCCCATGTCTAATAGAGAAAGCATAACAGTTAATGACATGAAAATGCCAAGAAGGCCATACACTTCAACACCCATAAGCTTGATGTAAATCGGCACAAAGGCCAAGCTAAGGATAGCTGCCCATGCCTTGCCGACAAAATTGGCGACAATATTGCTACGAACAGAAGTCACTGTTTTCATTAATTATCAGCAATATTGTTGGGGGATAATTTTGTCGTTTCACCCCAAGCAAACAACTCCCATTTTCGTTTCCACTCTGGACTTGCTGAATCGAATTTTCTTGTTTGATTGTCTGAAA
>CAIKYI010000746.1 GCA_903831545.1 uncultured Methylobacter sp.
AAGCTGATCTGTTTGCGAGCCGCCATTGGGCGTTCCTTGCAATTCAACTATTAACGTAAACAGAGCCTTAAATATCGCCCTCTAAAATTGAAGCAAATAGCTGCTCAGTTAACTATCTAGCGAAGACAAGTCATTGCTGGAGGTCGTGAGCATCCTCATGGACTACTTTTAAACACTTACGGGCACAATTTACGCAACGACCGCACTCAATACCAACGTTTAATTCACGGCGCAGATCTTTTAGCGTTTTAGCTCCATTCCTGGCTGCTTGATGAATCTCACTATCGGTTACAGCCTGACAAACACATACAAACATGAAACAGCTCCTCAATAAATGCAATAGCCTGCAACTAATAAGAACTATTCTTATTTAGTTATTGAGTTTTGTCAAGCCTGCCTGGCTCGACCTTAAAAAAATAACCAAGCAAAGCTTTTCAACATATCAATCGCCGCTTTGCTGCATATGTGCTTGCAAATAATTAGGTAAGCTGACATTTGTGATTAGACTGTGCTGGGTTTCCAACCAATCGATAGCCTGTTCACAATGCTCTAGCAAATCTTCCAGCAGATCACGACTGACATAGTCTTGTAATTCCTCACATAAAGCGATGGCTTTGATCAACAGTGGGCGCTGATCATTTTTTTCATATTCCAAATCGCCATTTAAACATTCGACAACATTTTCACCAATCAGCAACTTTCCAAGATTTTGCAGATTGGGTAGCCCTTCCAAAAATAGAATGCGCTCAATGAGTTCATCAGCTTCTTTCATAACGCGAATCGATTGTTTGTACTGGTAGTCGTTAAGTTTTTCCAGCCCCCAATGGCGAAACATACGGGCATGCAGGAAATACTGGTTGATTGAGGTTAGTTCGTTTTTAAGTACCTTGTTAAGAATTTCAATGATTTTTTTATCGCCTTTCATGTCAGTGTCCTCATTAGTTTAAGCACCTTGCTTCATTTGACTTTGCTGGTAGTTTTCCAGACCTACCAGTTTGATTAGTTTCAGTTGTTGCTCTAACCAGTAGGCATGATCCATTTCCGTGTCTTCTAGTTGTGCTGCCAACATGTCGCGGGACACATAATCCTGGGCTTGTTCACAGGCGGCAATGGCTTTTTTTAGCTCACCAACCACATGATATTCAACCTCCAGATCGGCTTGAAGCATATCCGGTACCCCGCTACCGACTGTTAACGCCTCACGTTTGGATAGGTTGGGCGTACCTTCCAGAAACAGAATACGCTGAATCATGGCACGCGCATGAAGTCGTTCATGCTCTGACTCATGAAAGCTCTTTTCGGCGAGATGATTCAATCCGAAATCAGCGTACATCTCACCATGGATTAAGTACTGATCGGATGCGCTCAGTTCTCCGGCAAGTAAACTGTTAAGAATTTCTATGATTTTGTTATCACCTTTCATAATGACCTCTTAAAGTAAGTGAAATTTGGGCTTATCGGTTATCTGCATTAAAGAGATATACAACCCCAATGATTCTATACCGCTCATCCTAGCCGTCAATAAAATTCAACTATATGAACAGTTCCTGAATTTAGTGCACCCAATCAGGAAACAATCCATATATCCCTAGCAACATTGTCAACAATAGCAATCGTCACTATAGTTAAGTTGTAGTATGAAAAAAACTTTGCAACTTTTGAGGACTTAATCATGAACGACTTACAAAAAGATATTTTAATCGGGGCAGTATTTGTCATTGGCCTGGTGGGCTTTATCTCAGGCGAATTCATTATCTCTTCTACGCTGTTCGCATCCGCAGCCATTGCCAGTAACATTAAAGTAAGCGCTAAAAGAGGCAAAGCGGATCAATATTCATGGAATTGATTCAATTGACTGACCATGAAGACTTTCTGGGTTTAAATGCCTTGGAAGTCTTTATGGCCTGCTAAATTGTTAACAATACCTCACAAACCTTTCAAAATATTCTTGCGCATCCTGAGATAAAAATCTTCCATAACTTCAATGAAAGAGTTTTGTTTTTGCCAAAATGCGGGGAAATCGCCACCTTTTTTAATTAACATGGCTGGAATAGTCGCGGGCTGACTGGGTTCTATGCTGTTTGGCAACGGTTTTGATCCTTGCCAAAAACCTTTCAGACTGATGTCCTGAGGAAGTTGTGCAAGCACAGGGCGGGTGTAATAGCTATCAACCGACACTAACTCAACTGCAGCGCTGCTTTTTGCATCACTTAACACTTTGCCTAACGGTGAGTTGGCCAATTCCAGTAATAGCTTTTCAGGTGCCAGTCCGCGCAGTTCAAACAATAAAAACGGATCTTGATCTAGTTGCCCCGCCAAGCAATAACAAACACCTGCAATATGTTTACAGGGTACTTCATAGTCAGGGCAGTCGCAGGCTACTTTAAAGTCATGATAGCCCTTGGGCAGTAAATGCACACCGACATTGGCAAAAACCGTTTCAATGTTTTCTGGGATTTCATTAAGCAATAATCTGGCGATAAAACTGGCTCGCTGGCTCAAGGTTTTAATAACTTTCTGCCATTGAGCCTCAGAAAGATGGGTCATTTGCACGCTGACCTTATAGGTGGGTTCTTTATAAACCCCAAAATAGGGATTGATGTTGCCGCGCAGTTTCGCTTCGACTTTGCCTTTTTGTAGTATCCATTGTTTGATACGGTTGTCCGTGGAATAAGAGCGGCCACGGGTCAGACGACCCGTGTCGGTAAACGCTTCCAGAGCAGTTATAAAACGTTGCCCCCACCAGGTTTTTGCATATTTGCTCATCAAGCCTCCATTACACTGTGTTTGTTGAGGGCAATCAGTTCTTTAAAGGCCTGATTATCGAGCTTGGTTAGCCAACTTTCATCATTACCGACAATGCTATCGGCCATTTTTTGCTTGTCGCTAATCATTTGGTCGATACGCTCTTCCAGGGTGCCTAAGGTGACAAATTTATGCACGAAGACATTCTTTTTCTGACCGATACGAAAGACCCGATCTGTGGCCTGATTTTCAACGGCAGGATTCCACCAGCGATCAAAATGGAACACATGATTGGCTTGGGTTAAGGTGATACCGACACCACCTGCTTTCAGCGATAAAATAAATACGGCAGGACCTGTATCTGGATCTTGGAAATCACTGATCATAAGTTCGCGTTTGGCACGCGGGGTACCCCCGTGTAAGTAATGGGTTTTATAATGCTTTTCCTTGGCCAGATAACGCTCCAAATGTTCACCGATTTCGGTAAACTGGGTAAAAACCAGCACGCTGTCACCCTGCTCCATCGCTTCTTCGAGCATTTCACTGATGCGTTCCAGCTTATGCGAGCGTTCCGCTGTAAAGGCGCTACCATCTTGTAAAAATTGCATCGGATGATTACAGATTTGTTTCAATTTCATCAAGGTAGACAACATCAAGCCTTGGCGCTGAATGCCTTCTGCCGCCTCTAATTGCGCAACCACATCATTTACGACGACTTCATACAAGGCCGCTTGTTCTTGACTGAGATTGCAATAAATCTTGTTTTCGATTTTATCGGGTAAATCTTTGATGATAGCTTTATCGGTTTTTAAGCGGCGCAGAATAAAAGGCTGGATGAGTTTTTTCAAGATAGCCGACTGTACCGGATCATTATCGCGCTGTACGGGTAACTCGTAGCTTTTACGAAATTGTGCTTGCTTGCCTAAATAACCAGGATTAAGAAAGTTAAAAATAGACCATAAATCCATTAAGCGGTTTTCGACTGGCGTGCCTGTCAACGCCAAGCGGGAATCGCCATTGAGTTTTAAAATCGCTTTGGTTTGGGCTGCTTTAGGATTTTTAATATTTTGTGCTTCATCAAGTACGATGCGCCGCCACTGTAAGTCACCCAGTAATTTACTGTCTTTACGCGCAAGCGTGTAGGAGGTAATCAGCAAATCATGCTGCATGCACAGTTGTTTGAAGGCTTCGCTATCTTGTTCGCGCTCACTGCCATGGTGAATCAAGGTGGTTAGATACGGGGCAAACTTTTCAATTTCCTTTTGCCAGTTGCCGATGACTGACGTGGGTGCAATTAGCAACGTAGGGCCGACCTGAGTTTGTTCGCGCTCTAATACCAACACGCTAATGACTTGCATGGTTTTACCCAGGCCCATGTCATCGGCCAAACAACCGTTTAAGCCCAAGCTTTCCAGATAGCGTAACCAGGCTACACCGCGCTTTTGATAATCGCGCAGTTCCGCGTTGAGCTTTTCAGGATTGTCGATGAGTTCAAATTGGCTGTTGTCGGATAGTTTTTCCAGCATCTGGGCTAGACTGTCATGAACATCCAGTTCAAAGCTATCGGCTTCTTCGGCCAGTTTTCTCAATAACTCCTGCACCGACATTTCAGGGACTGAGGTCTTTTGCTGCTGCATAAAAGCCAGCATTTCCTGCATTTTATCGCGATCCAATTCCATCCATTGGCCGCGAAAATGGATTAACGGTGTTTTGGTCTCCACCAACTGCCGCCATTCATTAGCCGTCAGCGTTTCATCACCAATTGCCAGCTGATACCGATAATCCGTCAACCGATCCATAGAAAAATAAGATTGCGCACTGGCTGATGCGGACTTGGTTTTTCCGCCGGAACGAAGGCGGACTTTGGCCCTGCGGCGTCCTTTCGGGGTTAGCCATGAAGGAATAATGATTTTAAAACCGACATCTTCCAATATCCAGGCGCTTTCTTTGAGAAACTCAAAGGCTTCATCCAGTGTGAGCTGCACACTATCAGGTTCACTGCCTTCCATGCCCTGCCATAATTTGGAATAAATGCGCGCGGCTTGCGCCAGATTAATCAGTATCTGCTGTTCAATCGCATGGCCGAATTGCTGCTGCAACAGCTTATGAAAATGATCTTTATGCGCCCAAAAATCGGCCAAATCCAATTTGAGCGACGGGTCTTTATGAGAGGATAGAAAGAAAAGCAAACGCCATTGGTCAACAGCTTCGGCATCGGCTTCAATTAATTGCAAGCCTAATTGCAGGGAACTTTGCGCCTCGGTACCGAGCAGTTTTTGTTGCCAGTGCTGCCAGTGTTTAAATTCATCAGGTAATTGCTGAGAGGTGCTAAGCGGCGTTGATGCTTGTTTGACCAGAAGAATGGTTTCTAAAAAATCATCCTGCACTTTTTTAATAAAAATCTGCGGCATCTCATGGGCGGCGACCGACAGCAATTCGTTAATGACCACTTCGGCAAAATGCCTTAATAACGACTCAGGCTGATATTGCTGACTGCAAGCAAGCGGCATTGATGCCACAGCCTGTTGTATTAAACCTTCATAGTTACTGGATACCGCTTGCCAACGCCGATATAGCGCGATGTTCTTGCCCATTTTTCTGCTCAACAGCAGTGGAATATATTGATCCTTGATAAGAATTTGCTTTAACGATTGGCTAAAGTAATACCAAAACAGCAAATCGCTACCGATACGGGCATTATTGCCCGCCTGAAAACAACACAAAAAATGAATGTTGTTAATTGCTTTGATGGGTGTTTGCAAGGGATAGGCATAGACCTGCCAGCTTTGCAGAATGACCGCCTCATTTGGTTCAACACGCTGCAATTCCGGTGACGGCAGCGGCTTACCCTCGGAAGTAGGAAAAAGTAGCGACAGTAATGCACCCTGCCCTGCACTAACGGGTGCCGACAGCGCGTCATTTTTTAGAAATTCCAAGCAAGGCTTTTCAGGCAAATGCTGAGGATGACGTGTATTTTTTGGCTTATTGCTAAGCTCGTCGCTTTCTACCCACAGGTAAAAATCACCCGCTTGAATAAAGTCTTGGGTGTTTTTGGGAATCCAAGCACCATGTATTACGTTCATAATAAATATCTGTATTTTCGGTTAGTGTGCGTCACGCTAGAAAAAGGATAACACTGGCATGATCGAAGTTCGTTGCATTTATTATCGAACAATACTAATTCAGGCCTGAACCTTAGCTAAGCCAATCCCAACACAATGACAAATTCACTCAATACCCTTTGACTGTATTTTACAGATAATCACATCTTCATTGGAACGCCTGTAAATGATTGCAGGACTATCCATACCAGTACACAAGCAGCAACCCATACTATTGTTTTAATATTTATAGCTGCTTCGTCATCGTCTTTATTCGACATCATAACCTCACTGTTCAATTAAATATTTTCTTAACAGGACACGACTTTCCCGAACCGTTTAAATGATTTTTCGTCATAAAATTCTTGGCTGGAATTTCTAAAATGAAAGAAATATTCGCTGATTGCCGGATTGTAACGTTTAGCTAACAAGTCTATCCTCTGATCACAGAATACCCCATGATAAGAATAAGTGGCTAATAAATTGATGAACTCAAAATTCTGCGCTCAAACGAAAAAAATCTGGAGCAACTGAACTATAAACCTAGTATTGTGGTAAATTTCCGACTCTATTGGACTAGTGAAGAATCCAAACCCCAATCAAAGTATGTTGGTTTTTTATACCAGAATACGTCAGCTAGACCAAACCAATAGCAGCGTCTAGCGAATAGCACGGAAGAGACAAAATTATAAGCACCTTATTGTTCAAAATTTAAAGCAAAATATAGATAAATTTCTTGTTAACAGCCTTTTTTAAAGCTAAAATGTTCAAAATTTTAATCATAATGGCTATTTATGAAATTAAACGTTTTTGTTAACAAAAAAAAGATTGGAACTTTAGAAGAGATTGCTCCTGA
>CAIKYI010000747.1 GCA_903831545.1 uncultured Methylobacter sp.
CGACATCCAGAAGCATCGCGGCAAAAGGAATAATCACTGCAATTCTGTTGACATGAATATTAAGATCACAAAGCAAAAAGATTTTTCCGATAAAAAACAGAATGAAGGCAATACCAAATAAATGAATATGAGATATTCGAATCAGGGTAGGAATTGATGCTCCACCAGCATGGGCGACTTCGGATACCGTAGCATAATGGGTTAAATCAGGTAAAGACGGGTTAATACTGGGGGTATGACACAAAACACAGTCACGATTTAGTATAATGGAGATTTTTTCATTATATTCGGTTTCGCTGGCGCCAGCTTGAATCCAGTGCAGGATAACTTCCTGATCGCCCTTAAATTTCAGGTTAGGTGCCATAATGCCTTTAATGGCAGTACCTAATCGGGTCTCACTACTTGAACCATGATAACTGACGACAATATCTTCAACAGAAAGTCCGGCTTTGCCGTCCCGTCCCTGGTGGGTGTAATACATATTAGCCAAAGCGGCAAGGTATCCAAGTCCGATAGTAAGCAGGAACACCGTATTTAAAATTCTTTCGCTAACTGAAATGTCTTTAAAGCGAATGTACTTTCTTCTATCGACGCGTATTTCTTGGAGCATAATGTGTTAATCCGTTTGGAGGAAAATTACAGTTTTTGTTTATCAAGTTCCGGGTAATAAACACTTTATGACTTTAACATAAAATTGACCAATACTTGGCCCGTTTTACTGTGAAAGCGCTCACTTGAAACCCCTATAAAAAGCTCTGTAGCGATTACAAAAGTTCACGTATTCTGGCCTGGAAGGTTGTGATATAGGTTAATGCTATAACTCGCATTTTCACAAACCGGGTTAAATACGGTTATTCTCCCATCAGCAAAAAAATACAGATCATGACTATTCATACTTAACAGATCGTACATGAATGTCCCGTTGCGGCCTTGGTATTTCAATATTATGTTCACGCAAGGCTTTTTCCAGGCGAAGGTGAAGATCATGCGTAACCGGCAGGCGATTCGATAGCTCACTGACAAAAATATTAATCGAAAAATTCAAGGCATTATCTCCAAAACCAATCAGTACGACACTCGGTTCGGGTTCAGCCAGCACCAGCGGCATTGCAGTAATTACATCAAGCATGATTTTATGGGCCAACTCAACATCTGACCCGTAAGCAATGCCAACAGGAATTACCACTCGAGTGATTGGATCACTTAAAGTCCAATTGACCAGTTGACTGGTGATAAAGGTTTTATTGGGTACAACCACTTCTTTTTTATCCCAGTCTATCAATGTCGTGGCCCGCATGTGAATGCGACTTACCTTACCGGTGATGCTGCCTATGGTTACCGTATCGCCGACCCGTATTGGCCGTTCGAACAGCAAGATAATACCGGAAACCATATTGGCGAAAATTTCCTGCAATCCAAACCCCAAACCGACACTGAGCGCCGCAACCAGCCACTGCACCTGTGACCAACTGCCGCCCAGTTCGTTTGCAACGCTAATAAAACCTATCGAAAATAATACATATTTAGCCAGTTGATTCACCGCATAACGGCCACCGGCTTCTATCGACAATCGTCTGAACACCAATAATTCCATGACCCCTGAAAAATTGGTTACTGAAACGACCGCAGTAAAAACATACAATCCGGCCAGCAGCAAATTGGTCATGGTAATCGGTTGATAACTTTCCTGATTGTCGATATTAACCAGATGTTGCCAAAGCACAATATGATCCAGAAATGAAAATGCCGGCAAGATATTTTTCCAGGTCATCCAGAAACCAATCACCAGCGTAAAACCGATAAAGACATTCAACAGTTTGATGGTTTGAGCATTAATTTTTGGAATATCAATTTGCTGTTCATCTAGCGGCAATGCCGGATCTTCCGAGCCTGCCAGATGCTTTTCGCCAAGTGCCGCAAGTTTACGTTTTTGCAACATATTAGCCATCGCCAACTGTCGGTTAACCAGTGTTAACCAGCGATAAACCAAGGCATGTAGAATGATAATTGAAAATATCAACCGCAGAGTAATTACCAGTTTTTGCTGCAACTCCAAAGCACTTAAATAATAACCGGCAACAGCAAAACCAATAATAACCAATGGAATTGCTATGACTGAAAAATACCAGACATAGCGGAGTTTGGCCAACCAGCCGAAAGGGTTCTTGTTGAGATAGGCGCTTAACAAGCCGCTGGAAGGATTCAAAACCCGCGCTGCAAACATTGCCATTGCTATCATGATAATAATTAGCGCCAAGCGTCCCATGCTATCGCTATGTACCGAGAATTTTGATGCGCTGGTACCGTTGATAATAAATACCCCGGGTATCACAACAAAACGTATCCAGGCAACTTGCTTACGCAAAAGACTGACCGAGGCTTTTTGCCATTGCAGGTGTGTAATTACCAGTCCGTTACTGGCAAACAGGCGATAGAACAATTGTAAGAAAAAAAACGGTATTGCAGCGCCTTTTAATCCTTCACCAATGGCTCTGGAAAAGTCGGCAATCTGACTGCCGTTACTTAAAAACCAGCCTAAATAATTAACCAGCAAGGGCAGCGGCAACACCAGCAACAAGGTATAAGCGAGGGTACTCAAGGTGTAATAAAAGTTTTCGGTTTTGTCAGTGATAAGCGCCAATTGCCGTTTTGCCCAACGACTACTGAGCTGTACACCCACAAAGCCCAATGCAGCAATAATCGTTAAAAAGATATGATTAACTGATAAATTAAGGGCATCCTTCATTACCCTCATCCAGTTAAATGGCGATAACAGCCATTTGGTAGAGTGATAAAGTTCCGCGAAATATCCTAAATTAACGGGCTCGGAACTTGGCACCCACAATAATCTCTCGTCGAGATAGGTTGCAAACTTAACCGACTGCGTACTCATTTGTTGCCTGGAAAAATCGTAGTCACCCAAAATGCGCAGATACGTCGCGTAAGCCACTGATAATTTGCTTAACAGATCTTTTTGATTATTCAACAGGACTCTTAGTTCAGCCTGTATCATCATGCGCTGCTCAACAGGCAAATTCTGATCGACATGGTTCATCAGGTTTTTTAGATCAGCATCAACATCCAGGAGTTGTTTAACTTGATCTTCAACCTTAAATTGGGCAAGACTGGTTACCGCTGTTTCTTCCTGAATGGTCTCGGACTGCTCCTTAAGTTCCTCCTGGTTGGATAAGTTACGCCGTTCTTCACGCAGAATTTTGCCCAAGGCCGGACTTAAACCGGCAAGACTGATTTTTTTTTCGGCACTTTTAAAATCACTTTCGATTTTACTGGCTTGTGCATCAACGCTGGTTTTTTGTTCAGAGTAGCTCTCAATTTTTGCCGTAATGTCCTGCAAATCACGACTGTACTGAATGTTCTCCCGCGTACTTTTTTGAATAAGGACATGCTTGCCTGAAACCGCTTTTTCAGCCTGACTAAGTGCATCCTCCATTTGTTTGGCTTCCTGCTGCCTCAGATCAAAAATAAGACTTTCGATACTGGCAACTATTGGACTTAACACCGCTTTTTGACTATCCAGCAACTGAAATTGAGATTTGAGCAACTCAACTCTGGCTGGATTACTGACCGCTTCAGCTTCAAGCATTTTTAGCTCGGCTGTACGTGAAGCTATCAATGTTTTTAACTGCATCTGCCGGGCTTCAGCTTCCAGTTTAAGATCGGTTTTAGCAACCGGGATTTCCAGTTTTTTTTCTGACGCTTCAATGTCTTGCTGTGCTGCTACCATTTCCTGTCGAATCTGCTGTGGTCGGCCATTTTGCAAGAGCAATTCACTTTCCAGTTTCTTTATTTGCTCATCCAAAGTGCCGACTTTTCCTTTTTCAAGAATTAAGCGCTGCTCAAGTTCCTCAACAGGTATTCGATTAAAATCTTCCTGTTTTTGCCGGGCAACTTTTAGCAGGGCAGACTCAATTTCCCTTTGGAGCTTTTTGGATTGCTCAGGCGCCAGTTTGATTGCGGCCTTTAAGTCGGAAGTTTGCGATTTAAACTTTTCAATATTGAGCAAATTATCATCAGCAGTTTGATAAAGGGTCAGTAATCTGGATTTTGTCGCTTCATCAATACCTTTGCGGGTATTAATAGCTTCAATTTTAGTCTTTATAACGTCTTTATTAATTTCAAATAATGCGCTTTTTTGCCTGGCATCCGGCACCGCGCTTTTAGCCCAGGACCCTGTTGAGCCTAAAGCAATAAATAATAACAGCAGGAGATGAAGCTTTGTTTGAGCGGCTGGTAACTTAATAATTTTCATAGACTATGTCGAGAACAACTCCGAATGGGTACACAACGATATTGTAAACTGTTTTTGTCTTTTCCAACGCGGCATATACCAGATTGATGCAATCACCTTTAGCTGTCTATAAATTTAGATCTCCTATAGCCAGGACACAACCGCTATTATTTTGCTGGGTAGATGGAAAATCAGATGTTTTAAATTGATGGAATGCTAAAACTGACATATTAATCCAGTAAAGTAAGTGTTGATTGATAGGCCAACATTGAATTTTCCACCGTAGGTTTCCACACTCGGACAGCCTCCCAGTCCAAGCCCTTTAAAACTGAATTTATCAGACAAATCCTATGAACCTCTCGCTACTGACACTTAATCTCCATACTTATCAGCAACACTCCCGCCACTGTTCATTTGACACCATGCACCATCATGAGCGCGAGGTACATATCATTGCCGAAGCAATCGCTCACTTAAACATTGATGTTATATGTTTTCAGGAAGTTGGGGAGTATATGCACGACCCCATCATGCATCCTTATGGAGAAGCGCCTTCCAATATGGCTTTTAGAATATGTAACAAATTACGTCAGTGGGGGTGTTGGTATCATATTCATCAGGACTGGAGTCACATCGGTTTTCAGCGCTGGCGGGAAGGTACGGCCATCTTGAGCCGGTATCCGATGCAGCATAATTATTCAGCCTATGTTTCAGCGGATCACCGTAAAGATAACTATATGTCACGAAATATCACGGTTTCGTGTATCGATGTTCCCTGGTTCGGGTTATTGCATGTCGCTAATGTGCATTTAAGCTGGGCGCATCATGGTTTTTATGAGGAATATGATAATCTCAAAAATCTGATTTACTCACGCTTGCATTTTGGTGTTAGAGGCGATTTGATGGTCGGTGATTTTAATGCGCCCGCAGGTGATCATGCCTATAACCATATCGTAAGACATGCCGAATATGTGGATCAATTCTACGAACTACATCCGCACCGTTTTTACCAACCCAGTTATCGTGGTCAAATAGATGGCTGGAAAAACTCACCGCCCACACGTATTGACCATATCTTTAAACGCAATGGCAATCCTATGAAGATAACCTCCATGGAGGTTATTTTTAACGATGAGTTTTATCCGACTGTTTCAGATCATTTCGGTTATTTGGCAAGGTTCGAGATGTTTTAATCATCATGAACCTTGACGGTGGCACAATGCCAATAAATATAAACTTTATCGATAATGCTGCAGGCGGGTATTTGTAGCGAGTTACCTGAACGGAAGAATAATTTTACAGCAAAAATCACAATCCCAATTTGCTTAAACCCGGATGCTCGTCAGGACGCCGACCTTGTGGCCAATGAAATTTGCGGTCGGTTTCTTTAATCGGCAAGTCATTGATACTTGCGTAACGGCGTTGCATCAAGCCATTCTGGTCAAACAGCCAGTTTTCATTGCCATAAGAACGAAACCACTCGTCCTTGTCATTATGCCACTCATAAGCAAAGCGGACTGCAATCCGATTACCTTCATAAGCCCATAGTTCTTTGATTAAGCGATACTCATGTTCTGTTGCCCATTTCCGGGTAAGAAATGCAATGATCTGATCACGACCCACCATAAATTCGGCACGGTTTCGCCATTGGCTATCAAGACTATAAGCCAGTGCTACCC
>CAIKYI010000748.1 GCA_903831545.1 uncultured Methylobacter sp.
GTTCAAGGATCTAGGTGCAAGGTTTCAAAGTTCAAGGTTTAAAAGTACGCACTTTGTACCTTGAACCTTTCACCTTTTAGCTAATCACTTTAACACAACAAAGAAGCCTTCCTGTCCTCGTTGGATGTTAATCAGCAATGCGCCATTCGGATCGACCACTTGTTTTAATTCTTCGATATTACGTATGCGATAACGGTTTGCCGACACGATAACGTCGCCGGGACGCAAGCCAACGCGCCAGGCATTGGAGTTGGTGTCAATTTTCTCAATTAAAACCCCTTCAATCTGGCTTTTTAAGGGAGTGCTTAATACCGTCCCCTGCAAGGTGTGGTGCAATTTATTGCCGGCCAGTTGCGGTAATTCTTGTTTGCCAATGGTTGCTGTCACCTGTTTTTTTTCATTGTCGCGGAAATATTCAAGTTCAACATTATCGCCAATTTGCATCAAGCCCACGATATTGCGTATGTCATGACTATTTTTAATGGGGCGGCCATTGGCTGAAACAATCACGTCACCCGGTTCCAGTCCTGCTTTTGCGGCAGGAGAGTTGCTTTCAATCCGGCTGATTGCAGCGCCTTGTTTGCTCTTTAAATTAAACGCATTGACCAGTTCAGGCGTCAGATCTTGCGTGGTAACACCCAGCAGGCCTCGTCTAACCTCGCCGTGTTTGAGCAGTGATTCTTTAATGGTCATCACCATATTGGAGGGGATTGCAAAACCGATGCCGACATTGCCGCCATTAGGTGCGAGAATCGCGGTATTCATGCCGACAAATTCACCGCGCAGGTTAACCAGGGCACCGCCAGAATTGCCGGGATTAATCGATGCATCGGTCTGAATAAAGTCTTCATAGCCTTCTATGCCCAGGCCAGAGCGCCCCAAAGCGCTGACAATCCCGGAAGTTACGGTCTGGCCCAAACCAAACGGATTACCGATAGCGACAACAAAATCGCCAACTTTCAGTTGGCTGGAATCTGCAATAGGCAACATGGCCAGGTTTTCGGCAGGAATTTGAATGATTGCGACATCCGCTTCCGGGTCTGTACCGAGTAGTTTGGCAGATAGCTGGCGGCCATCGTTCAATGTTACCGTGATTTTATCTGCTTTATCAATGACATGGTTGTTGGTGAGCACCAATCCTTGTTTGTTGTCGATAATGACGCCAGAGCCCAGGCTGTTTTTTTGCTGTTGCCGAAGCTGGCCGGGCACATTAAAAAATTGACGAAAAACCGGATCCTGCATTAAAGGATTTTCGTTAACCTGGATATTGGTTGCCGTTGAAATATTAACGACCGCTGGCATGCTTCGCTCAAGCATGGGCGCCAGAGTCGGTAAAGGCATCCCGTCTGCATAGGCGGTTAAGCCGGCAGCTTGCGAATATGGTGTCTGGTGCAAACAAACAGGTAAAAGACTTATCAATAGAAGCTGTTTTACTGATTTAGTATTCATTATTATTTTCCGGTATTTGTTAGTCGGGTTAAGTCTCACAATATATGTTTAAAAATGTTTAATGCAAGGTGTGTTAAAGTTGATTTTTAAATAATCAAAACTGTCA
>CAIKYI010000749.1 GCA_903831545.1 uncultured Methylobacter sp.
AAGATAAAAACGTATATTTATACGCGAGACTTAAGTTTTCAACCACCAATTTAACTGAAAAATTGATGTTAAATAAAGCGGGTCAATTTATGCAGCGCCTGATTTGACTAAGGGTTGATCTGCAAAGTGATACTTTTAACTTAGTTGGCTAAGGCAGCTATTTCTATAAGCCACTCAGGAATAATTACGCTGGAAAAATCAGTACTTTGAATCAGCGGTTGATCAGGAATGCCGAATTGACTGTGTTTACTAAAAATGTATTTCAAGGGGATAGGTTTTTATCTCAATCGAGGCATAAGCTATGCCAGTATGTTGGTCAAAGCTTAAATGATAATCCGTTGTTTAGCATAAAATAGAAATATAATCATGGTGATATGATGCTATTTGAAATATGGGTCAGTCGTGTTGACCTGTCTTGAGGAAGCTTATGGTGAACGGATTTGAAGATTAAATTGTTTTAATCAACCGAGGCGAGTGGTTGAAATGCCCCGTTTTTTGCTTTTAAGACGCAACACATTAATTGATAAATCACTGGTCTGGTTTAAACAAGACGTTAAAAAAAACAATTGAAAAGGCTGTGTAGGCTAATTAATTGCGTGGTGAGTATTCAGCGGTTTGGGGTGGATGTCACGCCTTTTAATCAGCGCTTAGCTAAAGCAGAAACAGTTAGTTGCCTAAGCTGATAAATTGGCTCAGACTGTATTTTCGTCAAATTGTTTTTGAAGAATCCCGTTAGACTGGGATGGAGGTTATTATGAAAAAAATCAAAGTGGCAGGTTTGGTTGTAGTCCTGGTTGGACTAATGATCGACAACTCTGCTTGGGCAAGAGGTGGACATGGCGGTGGACATTATGGAGGTGGTTGGGGCGGTCATAGAGGTTATTACAGCGGAATGGGCTTAGGTTTGGGCCTTGGTTATGGTCTTGGCTATTATGGTGGTTCTTACTATCCACATTATTATGATTATCCGCCTGCTGTGATTACTGTGCCGGTAGCACCGCCGATCTATATTCAGCAAGCCCCGCCTGTTACCCAGCAATATCCGGCTGGTTATTGGTATTATTGCAGCAGTCCACAGGGTTACTATCCTTATATCAAACAATGTCCAGGTGGATGGCAACAAGTTGACCCTACGCCGCCACAATCCGCACCACGTTAAGGAGTATTTAGTATGTCACGTTTTTTTCTGAGGCTTTTGAGCCTTGTTATAGTGTTAATAAGCGGTTGCGTCAGTGTGCCCAATGGCCCGGCAGTTATGGTGTTGCCGGGTAACGGGATGCCTTTTGAACAGTTTCGTAATGATGATGCTGTTTGCCAGCAATTTGCTTCTTTTCAGGTAGGCGGGACTACGGCTAATCAGGCTTCGGTAAATAGCGGAGTGACTAGCGCGGCAGTCGGTACTGCTTTAGGCGCGGCCGCCGGAGCAGCGGTCGGAGGAGGACAAGGTGCGGCTATCGGGGCAGGCGCTGGTTTGGTTGGCGGCGGATTGGTAGGTACCAGTGCAGCCAGCAGTTCAATGTATGATGTGCAACAGCGCTACGATAACGCTTATATTCAATGCATGTATGCCAAAGGTCATCAGGTGCCGGTGTCCGGGCAATTCTCTGGTGCAACACCCCAGAGAGCAGTGCCACCGGCTGCACATATACCGCCGCCGCCACCGCCCACACATATTCCACCTCCACCTGCAGGACCACCGCCGACTCCTCCCCAATGAAAATATTCCTGGGGCGTGCAGGAAAAAAGTTACGTAATAGTTGAAAAAATCGGCAACTATTAAACTAAAGTAGCGTCTCTGGCGGGGCGCTACGTTTTATGAAATCCCTGCTGTAATTTAATCTTCATGGTATAGTGCCCGCCTAAAAAATCATCTTGAAGAGAAACCACTAATGAAAAAAACTGATACTACCCCGCTTTGGGTGTTTTTGGCATTCTCCAGTATCGAAACCCGTAAAGGCGCCTTGATATTGATATGGAGTAGTTTGATTTTTAGTATTTATTGTATTCCCTGGGTTAATTATTTTAATGGTTATGCCTGGGTTGCCAAATTGTTTTTAATCGAAGATTGGAGCTGGGTTGCAATGATGTTGCCGGTTGTTATCTGGTATTGGTTAAGCCTTAAATGGATCGACAAAAATAGTGGCTGGGAATAAGTGCAATTGATGTATAGAGGCCTTAACGCATTAACCCAAAGTTTATTACAATAAAGGGTAATCAATATAAATCTGTCCTGTTGTTCTGCCGTATAAATTAGCGACTCTTCAATTACTTTTTTAAAATTAAGCTCTCGCACAAGCCCAAATATCAACTTTAACAATCCCTGACTTCTTTAACAAGGTTGCCAGTTCATGTGCTGTTGAGCCGGTAGTCATGACATCATCAAGTATCGCTACGTGTTTGGCATGAATGGGTTTGATAAGCGAAAATGCATTGTTAAGGTTTTTGCGGCGTTGTTTGGCGGATAATTGGGTTTGATGAGGTGTGTCCCTATTTCGTCTGCAGCTTTTGAGGTCAAGCGGAATCTTTAGTTCATGACTTACCGTTCTGGCGATTTCGATGGCCTGGTTAAAGCTGCGGCTACGATACCTGGTTTTATGTAGTGGAACCGGTAAGATTAAGTCAGGAAGATCGGCATTTTGTGCAAGATATTCTGCCAATAACAGACCAAGCAAGCGGGCATTCTTGTAATTGGCACCAAATTTTAAGGTGCTGATTAAATGTCTAATGGCACCTTGATGAATAAATGGCGCAAAAGTCCGGTCAAAAGCAGGCGATTTGCTAAGACATCGTCCGCAGCGCATAGGAGCAACAGTCTCTGTTTCCAGTGCTTCAGCGCATTGATAACAGCACAAATTATTTCGGGGCAGGTGGGTGTAACACGAATAGCAAAGGTCGCGAGACTTGTAACCTGGGTTTCCGCACAAGATGCAGGTAGGCGGCAGCAGGTAATCCTGTATAATATT
>CAIKYI010000750.1 GCA_903831545.1 uncultured Methylobacter sp.
AACCCCGTGGAGGTTCAAATCCTCTCCTCGGCACCAAATATATAATCCCACCTTCAAGCTTTATCCGTTATGTTTTCATAATCACTCATTGACATTGCCCAAGTGCCAAGTCAAATTATTAGTCCCGAAATCTTAAAACCATCGACCATCACGAAATTCTGACTAATAACCAGCATTACGATAATTATGTTTAATGAATGGCATTACAAAACGCTAATCTTAACCACCCCATACCTTGGAATTTCTTCATGACCTTTTCAAGCTGAAAATATTGCGTCTTTTACCGCCATATCTAAGTTCTTGCTTGTATGCGGGAATGAATCGGCTTCAAATTTTCAGCATTCCCTGCACTTCCTCATCAAAATTCATTTCAAAATCCATAAATCGCTTGGCTATAGGCCATCAGTGCCATGCCATATATGTCAAATTTGCCAATTATGGCATGAAGAAATGATGATTTTTTGCAATATAAAACCACAAAAATAACGAATACCCCCATCGATTAACCTCCGTCAATGCTGTAATCCATGAAGCAGTTCATACAATTTAATTTATATTGGCACGACTATTGCTTATAACTATATATAGACCGAGTTAATAAAGATAAATTCCATAACTCCGTTTTATACAACCATCTTTAGGAAGCAAATAAAAATGAACATATCCAGAGTTAAATTCGCCTGTATTTGTGCTGCAATCGCTATTGCAAGCATATTTTCTGCGCCAGCACATGCAATCCCGGTCAACACCTTCATCTACTTTGATATAAAGAACGTAACCGGTTTAAGTCCGACCTTGAATTCTTTTATCTTCAACGCGACTAACAATAAAATAAGCAACGTTAATTTAAGCTTCTCAGATTTAACTGATTTTCCACTCTCAAATATAGTTTTTGATAGTGGATCAATAAATAAGGATAAAAATACCTTAACCTTTAAAAGTAGCACGTATGCTCTCGATACTTTAATTATTTCACTTACAAAGAATACAACACTTAATAGCAGTAATGACCCTTTGTACAAATACACAATAAGTAGCGCAACAATATATCAATACATAACTAAGGGCAGGAGCGGTGACGAAGAAGAAGAGGATGATGATGACGAGGATGAACAAAAAAGAGTGTCATCAAATAATTTAGTGCAAAAAACCAGACGCGGAGATAACGTCACTATAAATTCTTTCATACAAGATCCACCAGCACCAGCAGCACCTGAACCATTACCACCAATAGAACCCGCACCAACTCCTGGCGCCTCAGTCCCGGAACCATCTACAATAGGATTAATCCTTACCGCTTTGATTGGTTTCAGCGCTACACGTAGAAAAGAAAATCTCTCACAAATATAATCACACTTTGACAAGCCAAAAGGAAATAGTTCGAATGACTATTTCCTTTTTTTATATTGTTAAATAATCAGGCATTTTTGGCTAAGCCCTTCCCCCTATCCCCGCTTAATTCACTTTATTTTTATACGCTAAACTTAATCGGCAAAAAGTAATTTCCAACGGCAATATCTTGCCACTTTTTAGCGTCAATTTTATGACTTTTATCCAATAACAGACCACCAACACCACCGCAACAATCTGATTTTTATTTATTTTTTAACTTATGGCACAAGCTTCGCATTGGTCATTGCAACGTAATAGTTTCAATACACCAGGATGCGATCATGACCAAGAAATATGCAAACCTAGCGATAATCAGTAACAACACTTTTGAAGCCACAAAAGCGGTCAACCTCCATCATTACGATATCAGCAGCGCCTTACAAACAACTCTGGAATTTAATGAGCTTATCGCTATTTTCACCAGCAAGATTGCCGATAAAATACCTCATAGCGCCTATATTTATATTAACACTGAATTCGGACTCGAAGTTAAAAGCGGGGTCTTTACACGACATTCCTGCAACTACGCACTCAAGGTTGAGCAACAACAATTGGGAGAATTGAAGCTAATGCGCAACCACCGCTTCAGTGAAAGTGATTTGCAATTACTGGAAGCCCTACTTTGCTGCTTAATATACCCATTAAAAAATGCTACCTTATTTCATCAAGCGCTGAAAATGGCCTATACAGATCCACTCACCCAAACTCGCAACAGGGCATCATTTAACGATTCCATACAACGGGAAATGAGTCTGGCTACCCGAAACGCCAAAAATTTATCACTGATTTTTTTTGACATTGATCATTTTAAAACCATCAATGATACATACGGCCACGATTGCGGAGACATCACCCTCGCAAGCAGTGCAAAATGGATTAAAGAAAGTTTGAGAGAAAGCGACCTGGTTTTTCGTTATGGTGGCGAAGAATTTGTCATTTTATTAAGTGACACCAGCGCCAATGCTGCAGAAATGCTGGCGGAACGAATTCGCACTTCTATTGAAAATCACACCATAGCTTACGGCATGGAAACCATCAAGATCACTGCCAGTCTCGGTGTTAGCACATTACATGAAGGCGACACACTTGAGTCTTTTGTTAAGCATGCAGATGATGCGATGTATATGGCAAAAAACAATGGCAGAAACCAGGTTGCTCTTTCCAGATGACGTCACCAAAAAGCTCACAAAGATAAATAAAACCATACCGTTGCGTTCTTTATGATGACAATAACAATTTGTAATCTATCGTTTTTTAGATCTTTGATCTTTAATTTCGGGCTTGTCGATGTAACGTTTTTCGCCGGGCATACCTGCAAATTCAAACAACAAATCCAGTTCTTTATCCGTTAATTCATAAAACGCATTGGTTTTTAAGCGTTCCGGCAATACCACAGGTCCGTAGCGAACACGCATCAAACGGCTCACGACAACATTTTGCGACTCCCATAACCGTCTTACCAGCCTGTTACGACCTTCTGCTACGGTGACGTTGTACCATTTATTGGCACCTTCTCCACCGAAAAAGATAATGTTGTCAAATTTGGCTTTACCGTCTTCAAGCTCAACACCTTCCTTTAACCTGGTCAGCATCGCGTCAGTTACTTCTCCCAAAATGCGCACGGCATATTCGCGCTCAACTTCCGATGACGGGTGCATTAAATGATTGGCAAGCTCGCCATTATTGGTCACCAACAATAATCCGGAAGTATTTATATCCAAACGTCCAACCGCTATCCAGCGACTGGCAGCCAATTTGGGCAGTTTGCTAAATATCACCGGACGCCCCTCGGGATCACGACGAGTAACCACTTCACCAACCGGTTTGTGATAAAGCAGTACCCGGGTGGGCTGTGCGGCAAATTTTTCCCAATGCACAACCCGGTCATTAAGCTGCAAATGATCGCCTGTTTTTAAACGATCACCCAACCCTACGATCATACTGTTAATTTTAAGGCGACCCTCATTTATCCAGCGTTCAATTTCACGCCGGGAACCAATACCGCCACGCGCCAGTACTTTCTGGATACGCTCGCCATCGGCTGAGGAGGTAGTGACTGCACTCTTCTTTTGTACTTCTGGAGCTACACTCAGAGTAACGGTCGCGGCCTCAGTCGAGCCTTTCGAGGGCTTTAAGGTCCTCTTCGACTGCGGGGCTGATCTCTTCGATGACTGCTGCGTTTTTTTCGGTGGTTTCTTGCTGTTCACTCTTTACCTGCATGGGTTGTTGCGATGTATCTAACGAC
>CAIKYI010000751.1 GCA_903831545.1 uncultured Methylobacter sp.
AATACACATTTAAAACTTATCTTAACGATAAGTCATAGACACAGGTGTTATTTGCCCCGCTCAAACAAATGATAACCAACCTCCCCTGCCGTTTTACTTTTCAGTAGCCGCCAATTTTCAGGCATTGATATTGCCAATGACAAATCGGCAATATCACCGATTTGCATGGCTAAGCCACCCGTCAAGGTGCGGGGCATAGATGCTCCGCATGAAAAGTCAAAATTCCTTTCCGTTTCAACATAAATCTTTGCATGTTTTGCCAGCCACCCGTTTTCTTCCAAACTTTGACAGGTTGGCAGAACCAGATTCAGGCCAAAAGGCGGATCAAGAAACACCACATCAAATACCAGAGGATCAGTCTCCAGATAGCGTAAAACATCACTTTGCACTATATCTATCGCCTCTGCAGACAGGGCAACGGCATTGTCCCTTAAACTGCGGCAAGCATGAATATTGCTTTCTACCTGAATAACTGATTTGGCACCTCTGGAAGCGGCTTCAAACCCCAAAGCGCCGCTCCCCGCATAAAGGTCCAGACATTGCTTCCCAGAAATATCGTATTGTAACCAGTTAAACAAGGTTTCTCTGACTCTGGCTGGCGTAGGTCTTAAGCCCGGCGCATCGACAAAACCAAGTTGTCGGCTACGCCAGGCGCCGCCAATAATTCTAAGCTTATTTTTCACTCTTTTTGGCGCTCCCGCCTACGGTGATGGTTTGCATTAACTTCGGTTCAACGCGCCGTTTGAAAGCTTCTTTGATTGACGCTGCCGTGACCTTTTCTACGTTTTGTTGAAACGTGTCCAGATAATCCAGCGGCATTTCATAAAAACCAATCATCGACACATAGCTTGCCAGTTCCTTATTGGTATCAAAGCGCATCGCAAACCCGCCGGTAATATTTTTCTTGGCTGCAATCAATTCGGCTTCAGTAGGACCCTGCGCAATGAAATCAGCCAGGGTTTTATTAACAACCTCCAACGCTTGTCCGGTCTGGTCGTTACGCGTTTGCAGGCTTATCGTAAACGGCCCTTTTCTGAACATAGGCGCAAAAGAACTGCTCGCACCATAGGCTAAACCACGTTTTTCTCTGACTTCCTCAAATAACTTGGAAACCAGTCCACCGCCGCCCAAAATATGATTACCCACATACAAATTAAAATAATCGGCATCTTTACGATAAGTGCCCGGCATACCTACCAACACATGAGTTTGTGAAGAGGGAAACTCAATATGTTGCATATCTGCTTTGACCGGCATGACCACCTCGGGCAGAGGTTCGGTTTTTTGCCCCACCGGCAAGCCTGAAACCAAGGACTCAGCGATTTTTTCGGCCTGCTGTCTGGATAAATCACCGACTATTACCACCATTGCATTGGCGGCGACGTAAAATTTCTTATAGAAATTACGTAGATCAGGCACTTCAAGTCCGGATACCGTGGCTATGACACCTGAACCTGGATGACCATAGGGATGCTCACCATATAAAGCCTTAGAGTAAGCGATTCCGGCAATTTGGGCAGGCGATTCTTGCTGTTGTTTTAAACCAGCTAGCGTTCTGTTTTTTTCACGTTGAAAATCAGCTTCATTAAAACCGGGATTGCTCAAGATAACTTGCAAAGTCTCTAGCGCCTTATCAAACAGGGGCTTATCCGTTAAAGTACGTAACGAAACAGAAGCCATGTCGTTGGAAATGCTGGAGCCAAATTGCGCGCCAACGCTTTCAAATCGCTGTGCAATCTGATCGGCATTCCACTGCCCGGCTCCGGTATCCAGTAACGCCGAGGTTAACGCAGACAGGCCAAACTGGCTGCCATCACGCGCACTGCCGGCATCAAAGGCAACCTGTATATCCACCATCGGCAAACCTTCGGTATGCACATAATAAACTCTGCTACCTTGCGGCGTTTGCCAATGCTCAATTTTTGCAGCAGCCTGGGCTAGATTGCAAAAAGCCACAAGCCAGGCTAACAACATCAAACTTAACAAATGAATACGCATTATCTAACTCCTATGTGGCTATTGGTGTTGCTGGTGTTTTTAGTGTTTTCATTGATAGGCAAAGGTTCTAGATACGCGACACTTAATCTGTCTTCAATTAAATATTTACGGGCAACCTCTCTAACCTGTTCTGCCGTTACCTGATTGACTTTATCCACATATTGATCGACAACCTTCCAACCCAGTCCAACTGTTTCAAGCATACCCAACTGCATGGCCTGATAGAAATTGGAATCCCGTTCATAAACGGCTTTGGCTAAAACCTGAGCTTTAATGCGCTGTAATTCATCATCATCGACCAAAGTGATTTGAAGCTTGGTAATCTCGTCTTTTAATGCAGACTCCAGATTCCAGACATTCTTGCCTTCGGCAGGGGTAGCTTCCAGAGTAAATAATTCTGGCAATCTTGAGGTCAATCCATAACCGGCACCGACAGACACCGCTATTTGTTTGCCGCGCACCAAACCAGACTCCAATCGGGCGCTGCTACCGCCGTCCAAAACGCCGGCCAGAACTTCCAACGCATAAGCTTCCCATTCATTTTGTACCGTTTTTAACACCGGAACTTTATAGCCCATGATCAAAAACGGCAGTTTTGCGGGTATTTTAACGGTCATTTTCCGGACGCCGAGTTGTTCAACATCCGCTTGTGGCTTTATTGTTTTAAATTCGCCCGCTTTAAGCGGACCAAAAAACTTTTCTGCGAGCGCGAAAACGGCTTTAGGTTGAACATCACCAACCACCACCAAAGTTGCATTGTTTGGTGCATACCAACGCTGATACCAGGCTTGTAAATCTTCAACTTTATAATTTTCAATATCGGAGGGCCAGCCAATCACAGGATTTTTATAAGGGCT
>CAIKYI010000752.1 GCA_903831545.1 uncultured Methylobacter sp.
CCATAAAATCAGGTATTTTATTCTTTCCCTCACTCATAAGGTTTCTCCTTGGGGTTCCAGTTCTCTGAACGATTTATGTAGTGACCGTCTTGCTAAGGCCAAGGCTTTTAGCATTTTCGGTTCTTGCCTATAAGACTCCGTAGCCTGATTGAATAAGCTAATAACGATGCTCTTGAGTTGCTTATTTAATGCTAACAATTCATCTTGTGCCTCTTCGAATTTAATAATCGCCAAGCTGTTATGCATCAAATTTTCCGTTTGTTGGTAATAAACGGCTTCAACAGGATCGCAAAGATTCACGCCTGAACCGTTCACCTTGTCTTTGATCCCAACGGAAAACAAATACAGCGCTTTTCTTAATGTTGTTTTATACGACAGACCGACGATAATAATCTGTTGAATAAGATCGCCATGTTCAGCCCAACCTTGAGCCAAGCTAAATAACTCATGGCGACGTTCCTCTACAGTCGCTTGTTTATTGCGATAACCACCTATGATCAGTTGAATCTTATCAGCCGACATAAAAGTTCTGGCCTGCTGGATAACCGGTGCGGTTTGCTGACCTTCTTTATCGTTTTGCTGATCGACCACCAGTCGACTCATGTGTGTCCAGGTCGGTGCAGTAGTTGTAAAAGAGGGGAACTTTTCTTGTCTTTCGCCACTTTTCACGGTAAAAATCCGCGCGGATAAAGGGTGCGGCCACACACCTTCTATCGTGTAGCTAAATTTGGCTTTATTAAAACCGTTATAAACCGGTTCGTAACCTCCACAACAACTGCAATTTGCCGAGGATTGTGAAGGCAACAGTTCAAAATAAGCGGGTTGCCATAACAAACCGCGATTCAAGCCAATGGCTGAAGCCGGTATTTTGCTATCGACTTTAATTTTATCCAGATAATTGGGTAACTGATCTTTTGTCTCCTGATACCAAGGCATGACAAATTCCGCTGCGTCCTCAGTGAGTACATTCAACCAGATTGTTTCTCGAAGTGTGCGCCCATTAATTAAAGTCGTTATCGGTGTGCTGCCGCGTAAACCGCCTTTAAAACCGCCACCCATGCTCGGACAGTTATTGGCCGCATTAAATAGCGCAACAGACACACAACCGCCGCATAAGGCTTCGGCCAAACCTTGCGGATTAACAAAGGCTTTATTAGTGCCGTCGGCAACCCCAGCCAGTAATTTATCCATTGGGGTCGATTGCGTCGCTTTCACTCCGCGTATTTGCATGAATGGCGTTTCCGGGTGATCCAAATCAAACCAATCCATTTTCCCTTGGCAAGCATCAGCATAAACTTCAGGCGTTATCGGCTCTTTGACGTATTGGCCCAGCGATTTTTTATCCTTGGGAATGAATAACACTTGGGTGATAGCGCAGAGCAACTGCAAACAGGCCAGTTCCATGTCGTCTCGCGGAAAACAAAGTTCGCCGGTTTGGTCGCCGCACAAAAGCTGCTGGTAGCTTATTTTTTGGTATTTGCCTTGATGTTGAATCGGTATCCAGGCATTAGTGAGTAAATTCATGAGTTATCCTTGGGTTTATCCATTCGAGCTAATCCTGTGTTGACGTGATAAAAGTAGGTGTACTCACCCTGGGTTGCGACGAACTGACCGTCTGTAGTTGCTTGCATGGGCAACCAGATTAGGCCGTCTTTATCAAACTCTGGCAACCGGCCATGATTGCCCCAGCTTTTCGGTACGGCAACGCTGTTTAGATTTATGGCTTCCAATCGGTCACTCTCATCCAGTTTGTCTATCAGTTGACCATTTAACAAACACCGTTTGCCCTGAGTATTAGTATAGAAAGGAGTCAAATTCAGACTCATGTCGCCATCGCGGGTTAATGCTGAAACATTACTATCATTATCGGAAAGTTCATTCATATTACTGTTAATCAGTTGTCTGGCGGTCATTTGGCTGGCATATCTATCTGTTTCATAGGCTTCGTAGCTTTTCAGCACCCAATCCGGCTCTACCTCCGGCCAGGATTCTTCGCTATAAACCGGTTCTATCCAATCCCGATAAGCTGTTGGGAAAACGACTTGGGATTTGTCTGTACGTTCTGCATTCTGCAAGCATTGCTGGGTACGCCATAATACCCTGCTATTACCGTAAATCAGTTCATGCAATTCATAATCGTCTTCTGTGGGCAATAACACGGTGCAGACCGGTTTCGCATGGTGTTCCGGTCTACTGCGTTCGTGACGGTGTAAACGTCCCATGCGCTGAAACATTAAATCGACTGGGCAAAGCTGAGTAATCAGCCAATCAAAATCCAAATCCAGCGATTGTTCAACCACTTGGGTGGCAATCAGTAAATGGCCTTTGTTTCTGGCATTTTCCGGTTCAGGTTTCGCACCGAACAGCTTGAGAACGGCTTGTTCTTTTTGTTGGCGGTCTGCGAAGATAAAACGAGAATGAAACAGCAATAACTGATCTTCGGTAAATTGTTCGTCTTGTTTGATTCGACTCAACACTTGCTGGTAAAGATGCTGTGCGACCGCGACAAGATTACAGACCAGACAAACTTGCGCACCCTGCACTACGGCATCAAGCAATCGCTGGATAAAACCATCGTCTGGCAATAAATGGGGCGCTTTTATTAGTTCCAACTTCACCGCCGTTGGTTTGGGCCGCTGCTCGGGCAAAGCTTCCAAACCGAACGGGGTGGTTTGCCCAAGACTGCAATGGGTAATCAACGGATAATCCATATTTGGATTTGTTAGCTCACAGCCCCAAGCTTTAGCCAACTGCGCTTTTTGAAGGAATGGCAATGTCGCCGACAATAAAATCGCGCTGCCTCCGGCAAGGCGTTGTTGCTCAAGTACCGCATCCAGCAAGCCGTACATATAGCTGTCGTAAGCATGAACCTCGTCGATAATCAAAACGCTGCGACCAATTCCGAAGCCTCGCACAAACTTGTGCTTAATAGGCAATACCGACACCAAAACCTGATCGACAGTACAGACTCCAATTTGGCCGAGAAATATCCGTTTTCGACTTTGCGCCAACCAGTTTCCGCATTGCACCCAGGCTTCTTCCTGACCTTGAGCGGTGCGCGGACGACAAGCCTGTTTCAAGTCGATGAAATTCTGCTGATATTTCGCCCTGCCATGCGCCAGTACCACATTGGTTTGATTGGCAAACAGCAAAGGCGCGGCCTTTTCCAAACGTTTTAACATTGCGTTGGAGGTAGCCTGAGTTGGCAAGGCAAACACAATGCTGTCAGCCAGGCCCAATGCCAATAGTTGCCATGCGTATGCCAAAGCGGTTTCGGTTTTCCCCGAGCCTGTCGAGGCTTCAATCAGCGTTAATCCCTGTACTTTGGGTAGATGTTCAACTAAACATTGCACTTGTCGCGGCGGATAACCATTTAATAACTTATCGATAGTTTGATAAGGTCTGATTTGGCTGATGACACCCGCCTCTTGTAGGGTTGTTTTCGCAAGCTCCAATCGATGTTCATACCACTTTGATAAATCATCGCAAGGTTGGTCGTCATAAGTAAATCTTTCGGACGATCCCAGCCAATCGCTTACCGAACAAAATCCGGCCAACATTGTTGCAGAAGTTTGGGAGTTTTTAGTAACGGCGAGTAATGGCGGTGTATCGTTTAGCGATAATCCAGCGGGAGTAAGAAACAATTGTTCCACTGTTTTAAGCCATTGCTGCCGCGCTTGTTTAAATGCATCCAAAAGCTGCTGTGAAGCTTCATGTAGAGGATATTTTAAACTATCTTTCTCATGATCTTGCGGCATAACACCATGATGCCCGACTACCGGCGCCAACCAGCCAAACCAAGCAAGCCAATCCTCGTTATCATCGAAGCAGAAGTCATCTTCTCCTAACGAAAACCGTTCCTTTAAATCCTGATAAAACCAGTACAGACCGGCGGGGCCGTGGTAATACTCTTTAATCGATAGTCCATTCAGTTGAATGGGCATTGAACTTAATTCAGTATTGACGACTTGCCAAGCTTCCGGCGCTTTACGCTGGAAACGCAGATCAA
This sequence comes from uncultured Methylobacter sp., assembly GCA_903831545.1. Taxonomy (GTDB): domain Bacteria; phylum Pseudomonadota; class Gammaproteobacteria; order Methylococcales; family Methylomonadaceae; genus Methylobacter_A. The sequence continues at coordinate 4,010 of CAIKYI010000752.1, forward strand.
ACTTGCCGTAATCATGCAAAGCAATAAAAAACAACAGCCAGGCTCGGGTTTGTTTTTCATTTAGACCGGCAATTTCAATAAAGCTGCGTCTAATATTGCAACTTTGTTCCCACCAAACATCAGCCACCGCCGCCACATCCAAACAATGATAAGGCAGCAAATGATAAGCCCCCCCGCTTTCATTATCCAAACTGGCCTTGCCCCAATATTTAAAATACAACGCTTCAGTCATTTTCATTAGCGACTCGCTTATAAGATTCTCTCGTACTTCTGGAAGCTGGAGCTTGGGAACCAGCGGAAAATACAACGCATCAGTCATGACCTACTTGATCAGAAAATGTCATCAGATGCTAAACTCCAGCTATAATATGACAGTAAAGTTACAAAACATATAAATAAATTATACACAAACATAACATGATAAATAATCTTCTGCAACCGCCTATTAAATGGGAACAGCGTCAGCGCTTAACGTTGCTGGAAGCGACTGTGTTTTGGAGTGGTGAGTTTTTTACCAACGTGCTGATGGACGGTTTCGGCATTAGCCGGGTACAGGCATCCAAGGATTTGACGCTGTACCAGTCCTTATGCCCCGGTAATATTCGCTACGATAAATTTTTGAAACGTTATGTGGTTGACGAGCCCTTTAATCCGATATTTATGACCGGGACGGCTGCGGAGTTCTTGCAGGTTTTAAAGGTTCAGCAAGATCGAGCGGGCAGCGCAGTGGTGACGCTGGTAAAAAATTTGCCGGAAGTTGAGGTGATTGAGCCACTGTTCAGACAAGTCAATGCCGCTGTTTTGCAAGCGGTCAATCAGGCAATTGTTGCTGGCAAGGAAGTCAGAGTTCGCTATCAATCAATGTCACGCGCAGAACCGGTCGATCATAGGTTATGTCCTCATGCCTTGGTGTTTGACGGGTTACGCTGGCATGCACGGGCTTTTAGTTATACCCATCACGAGTTTAGAGATTTTGTGCTGGCAAGAATGTTATCGGCGGAACTTAGTTATTCTGCGGAAATAGATGCTTCGGAGGATACTTTGTGGCATGAGTTTGTCAATGTACGTATCGGTGCACATCCTGGATTAAGCGCAACACAAAAACAGGCCATCGAGTTTGATTATGGAATGGAAGCCGGAATATTGGAACAACAGGTTAGGGCCTCGTTAGTGTCTTATTTTTTAAGGGTGATGCGGATCGGACGTGATGATCTAACACGGGAGGCTATGGCCCAGCAGATTGTGTTGTTAAACAGAGACGAGCTGGATAAATATTGGACATTTTAAATCGGCTCTGAAAACTAAAGGAATAAAGGACAGAAGTTTTGGCTATTAGCCCTGGCATTGACTGACAAACATTACCATCCATAACCAATCGTCCCGCAGGGCTTTATGTTCTGTAATTTTTTGTAAGACTTGCTGCGAAATTCCTGTTCGGTGGCTTTTTCTTTGGCGCTGATAAAGGCCCAGGGCAAAACGATGGTGTCTTTGATGAGGTCAGTAATGTCAAACACTAAGGCTCCGCGTCGTGTTTTGCCATGCATGACGGCAAAACCATGGGGAATACCCAGTACCCACAAG
>CAIKYI010000753.1 GCA_903831545.1 uncultured Methylobacter sp.
CACTAGTCGTGGCCACAAAGTGATCTTGCCATACTCACAACTTAAAACTTTATTTAAATAATGACAATAAATCCAGAATTACCCATAAAATTCTCCCCCATGCACCGTCTGCAATGGGAAGAGGCACAACAAAAAGACGTTATTCTTTATCCGGAAGGCATGGTCGAGCTCAATCAAAGCTCAGCTGAAATCCTGAAGATGTGTGATGGCACGCGTAAGCTCGCCCAAATAGTAGTGGATCTGGAACAGAAGTTTGCAACATCCGGTCTTCAAAATGATATTACCGCTTTCCTTGAGGTTGCTTTAAAAAATGGCTGGATCCAACAAAATTAATCCTACGATTGCGCCCCGGCCAGGCATAACTCCGCCGCGCTGGTTACTGGCAGAACTGACTTATGCCTGCCCGTTACAGTGCCCTTATTGCGCCAACCCGATTGATTATGCAAAATATCAAGCCGAACTGGACACCGAGGACTGGAAACGTGTACTAACCCAAGCCCGCAAAATGGGCGCCGTCCAGCTGGGATTTTCCGGCGGAGAACCTTTAACCCGCAAAGACTTGCCTGAACTGGTAAAACACGCCAGAGACCTGGGCTACTATTCCAACCAGAGTACCTCAGGTTATGGACTGACTGAAGAAAAAATTCTTCAGCTCAAGGAAGCCGGTCTGGATCATATTCAGGTCAGCATCCAGGCTAGTACGCAAGAACTAAACGACTACCTAGCCGGCACAACCTCTTTTCAAAACAAAAAAGAAGTTGCGCATCTGGTCAAAAAACACGGCTATCCAATGGTGTTGTGCGTGGTTATCCATCGTGAAAACATCCATCAAATGCCGCAAATTCTTGAAATGGCAGAAGAGTTGGGTGCGGATTATCTGGAATTGGCAAACACCCAATATTATGGTTGGGCCCATGCCAACCGGGATTTATTGTTGCCGACCAAAGAACAGTTTGAACAGGCTGAACAAGTGGCGCAGGCTTTTAAAGAAAAAGTAGCCGGTAAGATGAAAATCTATTATGTAGTGCCCGATTTTCATGAAGATAGACCCAAAGCCTGTATGAATGGCTGGGGTACAACATTCTTAACCATTGCACCGGATGGTGTTGCTTTGCCTTGTCATTCTGCCCGCGATCTTCCTGGACTGGATTGTCCGAATGTCAAAGAATTTAGCATTGAAGAAATCTGGAATGAATCCAAAGCCTTCAATTTTTTCCGTGGCTTTGAATGGATGAAAGAACCTTGCGGCAGTTGCGATGAAAAGGAAAAAGACTTTGGTGGCTGTCGTTGTCAGGCCTATTTATTAACTGGTGATATGTATGCTACCGATCCGGTCTGCAGCAAATCCTCCAAACATGAGGTCATCGAAAAGGCAATAGCATCAGCAAGGGCAAGTGCCTTGTCCGGCGGTGAACAACCGTTGGTTTTTCGTAACAGTATTAACTCCAAAAAGCTTTCTTGAGCATAATCACAAAGCACTTTCAAGTTAGATTCCATTTACTGTAAGCTTTAACCGTTGCGGATTTTACTAAATAAAAATGCCCCCTTTAGGTTACGACTGTATGGACGGAGAAGGTAGAGGAATGCAGTAGCTATTGCCGAGCCATTGCGTAACCTAGTATTTACAAGAAGTTGTAGGGTTACGTTGCACTAACCTGATCTATATTTATTTTTAGTATTTGTGCCAGATCAAAACTGGCTATGTCTTACAAACTTTAAGTTGATTGCACAAGCGAATTTAAATAATCAGCACAGAGGATTTAGGGTTTAAGTCGCTTTAGCTTATCCTGTCATATATAAAAATTTTGGGCCGTTATATTTTTCATTTATAAGTCTTTTTCATGTAATGAAATATTTATGTAATATAACTTAACTATTCTAATGTTAATTTCAATAGGCTAAGGCGAACTATCAGATGTCAGCTCTACGCAAAGAAATAAACAATATTCTTGATGCAAAACAATTAACGCCTCATTTTCAACCGATCGTTTCGCTTACGCAAAAGAAAGTTATGGGGTACGAAGCTCTTATTCGTGGTCCAGTCGATAGTTCATTGCATACCCCATTTAATTTATTTACGACAGCCGAGAAATATAACTTAAGTACAAAGCTTGAGTTTCTTTGTCGTGAAATGACCATAAAGCGCTATGCTGAATTGGGAATCAAAGAAAAGCTGTTCATTAACGCCAGTCCAGGCGTGCTTTTACAGCCCGGCTTTAAAAAAGGCGAAACGCTCAGGTTGCTCGATTACTTCGGCATTAATCCACACTCGGTTATTATTGAGCTGACTGAACATACTCCCGCCGATAACTACGAAATCATGCGCGTCTCTGCCGAGCATTATCGAAGTATGGGCTTTCAAATTGCCCTTGACGACTTGGGTGCCGGATATTCAGGATTAAGGCTCTGGGCTGAATTACTGCCTGAATACGTAAAAATTGACAAGCACTTTATTCGGGATATTCAAAACGACAGGGTCAAACTTAATTTTGTGCGGTCAATTCAGAGTATGGCGAGTTCTCTTAATTGCAACGTTATTGCTGAAGGCATAGAAACAGAAGAAGAACTCAAAGCTATAGAAAAAATCGGGATTAATCATGTTCAAGGTTACTATTTCGGCAGACCAAGCGCTAAGCCTGTAGAGAGCATTGATCGCTCGTTATTTACTAAGGATATTGACTATACCAAAGAGTATAAAAATGACCCGTTTAACACTACTACAGCGACTCATATCATTAGAAATATCATGCCTATTTCTTCAAAAACCAGTATCAGTGACGTTATGAGTTTGTTTCATCACGACAGGGAATTAAGCATTTTGCCTTTGGTTGATGACAATATGGCGACAGGCATTGTTTTTCGTGACAAATTTCTTACCAAGCTGTTTTCCAGTCGTTACGGCATAGATTTACATGGTAAACACCCGATAAAAACCTTTATTGAATATCCCCCGTTATGTGTTGATAAAAATATGCCCATTGATTTGATCAGTAAACAACTGACCACGTCAACGAGTAGTGATCCGGCTTTTATCATTACCGATAACAGAGAGTACCTGGGTATAGGAACTGTATTAGATTTATTGGCAGAGTTTACCCGTCAGCAAATCGATAACGCCAAACATGCCAACCCTCTTACCTTATTACCTGGTAGTGTACCGCTTAATAATCAGGTCAATCAATTACTGGCCAACAAGATCCCATTCAGTTTTGGATATTTTGATCTTGATAATTTCAAACCTTTTAATGATGTTTACAGTTATGATGCCGGGGATGAAATCATCAAAGTCGTTGCCGAAACGCTAACCCGGTTCATTCCTGCGGAGAGCGGTCGAATCGGTCATATTGGCGGCGATGATTTTATTGTAATTTTTACCTGCGATGATTGGCTATTGCGCTGTGAAAATATATTGAACAGCTTTAAAAGTAACGTTCCAGCCTATTACAGTGACGAAGATATAAAAGCGCAAGGCATTCATACCGAAAACAGGGTGGGTGATAAATGCTTTTTTCCGTTGATCAGTCTGTCAATTGGTTTGGTAGACCCTGTTTCAACCAGTATGTGCCAGTCTCATGTCGATATTGCAGATTTGGCGTCTGAAGCAAAAAAAATGGCAAAAAAAATAACAGGAAACAGTTATTTTATTAACAAACGAATATCTAAAAAAGATTCCAAAAAACGTCAATCCAATATTGGGAAATCAGCAACCAAACTTCATTCTGTAAATTAAAAATATTTAATTACAATTTACGCCTATTTTTTTTACAAATTTTTGTAAAATCGGGTAGCAATTATTTGTCAGGATTTACAAAGGATAATGCTGCCTTTGTTGCTTAAACTCTATTATCACTGTAAGGTTTGTCGTGCCTGTGTTGTAAATCAAGAGGCTTTATATTGACTACAATTTTGCATAATAAAATGGGTTTAATCAATGACGCGCAGAAATCAACAGGCGGGTTAAGCTAAAATCTTCAGGTATATTTGGTTTTATGTTCGAACAAGCGCGGTATCAAAATGATTTTTATATTGCCGCTTATGAGCATTGTCTTGTTTGACTGGCTTGGCGCGTAGGATAATTGCAACATAAAGATCAATTTTGTGTAAGTAATAATGTCTTGCTCAGCAATAGATAGGAAAATTCTATGACCAGATGCTATCCCATTCTGATTAACTGTGGTTTATCCCGGAGTTGGTTGTTACTGGTTTTATTGTGCTTTTTTGCAAATTCAGCTTATGCGGTTACGGTGACCAGTACTCCAGGCACTTGTACGACGGTTACAGGTATCGGTACCTTGGCCTGGACTAATCCTGGCAATGCAACGGTCAGTGATACCCTTTACGCGACGGCTAAGGTTAACGGCTCGACCAGTAATTATCTGCAATGTACAAACTATGGTTTTGCCATTCCCACAGCGAATGTGACCATCAATGGTATTACGGTCAACGTCACAAGAAAAACCAGCAGTACCAGCAGATCAAAGCTTACCAAAGACGCGGCTATGCGTCTGGTCAAGGCAGGAGCAATCGGTACCACAGATAGATCAACAACTACTTCCTACACGACCACTCTTGTTACCCAAGCGCATGGCAGTGCCACCGATCTATGGGGACAGAGCTGGACAGCAGCGGACATCAATGCCGCGAATTTCGGGACGGCCTTTGCGGCGGTCCGCTCGGGTAGCGCCAGCGGTACTGCTCCGACGACCTCGGTCAATGTGATTTCCGTCACCGTCGATTACACTCTAACTGATACTACGCCGCCTACGGTCGCTTCGATCGCATTGGCCAGTGGCAGTCCAACAGGCACAAGCACGGTTGCCTGGACTGTGGTGTTCAGCGAGAGCGTGACCGGCGTCGATGCCTCAGATTTTATACGGGTAATAGGTAGCGGACTGACAGGTACCAGCATCGCCTCGGTCTCCGGTAGTGGCACTACCTATACAGTGACCGTTAACACTGGCAGCGGTTCCGGCACTCTGGGCTTGAACCTGGTGGATGATGACTCGATACGGGATTTATTCAGCAACAAGCTTGGTGGCACGGGTACCACTGGCGCGGCTATTGGCAGCTTTACCGGCGCAGTCTATGCCATAGACAAGGTTAATCCGACGGTGACTTCGATGAACCTTGCCGCCAGTAACCCTTCGTTGGCAAGCAGTGTTAGCTGGACGGTGGTGATTACCGAGAGCGTTACCGGCGTCGACGTAGCCGACTTTTCGCTGGCTCAGGCAAATGGAGTCAGCGGTGCCAGCATTAGCTCAGTCACCGGCAGCGGCACCACTTATACTGTAACCGCGAGCACCGGCAGTGGTTCGGGAACCCTGGGCCTGAATCTGGTCGACAACGATACGATTGTCGATTCGACCAGCCATCCCGTGGGCGGAGCGGGTCTGGGTAACGCCAATTTCACCGGCCAGCTCTATACGATAGACAAAACCATTCCATCGGTTACTTCAATAGATAGAGCCGATGTAGATCCCACCAGTGCCGACGTGGTGAGTTGGACGGTCATCTTCAGCGAAAGCGTAACGGGTTTGGATACCAGCGATTTTACGGTGGTTGCGACCGGAGTGACCGGCGCTTATGTTGTTTCGGTCTCCGGTAGAGGCAATTCCTGGACCGTTATTGCCAGCACCGGAATTTGCGTCTCCGCCTGTACGCTGGGGCTTAATCTGGTCGATGACGATTCGATTGCGGATCTGGCCGGCAACAAGATGGGCGGTAACGGCAACGGCAATTTTACCGGGCAGATCTACACAATCACTAGCACCCCGCCTCTTGATAGCTACAGCATGGAAGAGGCGTCCTGGAACGGAACCGACGATGAAGTGACGGATAGTTACGGTGGTAACAATGGTACTGCCTATAACGGTGCGACTACGACAACAGGTAATACGGGCACTTGTCGTTATGGGGTGTTTAGTAATGGCGGGGGAGTTCTGTTGCCCGGCTTCACGGATTTGACCACAAATTTCACAATTTCTGCCTGGATCAGGACCACCGACAACACGAGAAGCGGTCAGCGAATTTTTGTTGACGACGCAAATAACACTGGAGGCTACGGTTTGAGTCTGGGCGATGGCGGAACGGGAACGTTGCGTTTCTATACGCGGGGTTCTAGGGTTGTTAGCCTGGATACGTCTAACGTGATCGCCAATAATAGTTGGTATTTCGTTGCCGGTGTGGCGGATATTAGCAACGGCATGCGCTACCTTTATGTCTACAATGCGTCTGGAACGCTGCTGACTTCGGTCAGCGTCGCTTCCACAGGCTGGGGAGTCGATGTCGGCGATGCTTCAATCGGGAGCGAGACAATTGTCTCGGGCGAGGCAGGTCCCAGCTTTTCTTTTTACGGCAATCTTGATGAGGTGCAGGTGTATGGCAAAGTCCTGAATTCGACGGCGCTTGCGTCGCTGGCGCAGTCGACTCATAGTTGCGCGGCCAGTTATCCTCATCACATAGAAATTGTCCATGCTACCGGAACCGGTGTCACCTGCGCGCCCTCAACCCTGACCTTGCGTGCCTGCGCTGATGCGGACTGTTCGTCGTTGTACACCGGGGGCATTTCCGGCACCTTGACGGCCGCTACCACCGGAACGGCAAACTGGGATGGCGGATCGCCCAATTTCACTATTTCTCAAACCGGGTCGGTGACCAAGACCTTACAGCTAACCTCGGCAAATTCGACAGTGTCGGCGGTGTTGGGGACGACTTCTGCGGCGATCAATCCAACAACCTGTACCTTTGCCGGTTGTATCTTTACCGCAGCCAACTCCGGTTTTACCTTTGACATACCTGACCATGTCGCCGCAACCACCCAAACATTAAGTATTCATGCCGTGCAAAAAGCTACCAACTCCAATTCCTGTGTGTTCGGACTGTCCGGCGCCAATCAGGCCCGCTCGGTGCAAATCAGTTGCGCTTACCAGAGTCCTCTGTCTGGAACCTTGCCGGTCAGGGTTAATGGGATTGCCTTAAATCCCACAAATAATGCAAGTTCTGCCTGTGCTTCGGCCAAAGCTATTAATCTGACCTTCGATAGCACCGGAACTGCAACCGCAACGATTGATTACGCTGATGTTGGAAAAATTAATATGTCAGCCGTCTATATCGGCTCCGTTGCCACCGGTGATGCAGGCTTGTCGATAAACGGAGCGGATTCGTTTATCGCCGCTCCCAAGGACTTTGCGTTTAGCGGGGTTACGTCGGGACCGATTAAAGCGGGAAGCAGCTTCAGTGCAACTGTGACCGCGCGCAACAATTCAGGTGCAACAACTCCCAATTTCGGTAAAGAATCAGAGCCGGAGAGTGTGGCGTTGTCGTTTGTGAAATATCAGCCGACCGGCGTAGGTACTGTTAATGGTGCGTTTTCTGGTTCTGTCGGAGCTTTCAGTAATGGCGTTGCAACCAGCAGTAACCTTAGCTGGAGCGAAGTCGGCAAGATAGACCTGAGCGCTACGCTGACAAGTGCGAGTTATCTGGGGTCGGACCTGACGGCCACGGGCAGCACCGGCGCTACGGGTGCGGTGGGGCGTTTTATTCCCGATCATTTTGATACCACTGTGACATACAATGCCGTATCTAAAGCATTTATGCCGTGCCCGTCAGGACTTGTTTGTCCTGCATCGGGCGATCTGGTTTATGGCAATGGCTTTGTCTATTCTGGGGAGGCATTTACCGCCCGAGTGACTGCGCGGAATTTGCTGGGCAACACCACTGTAAATTATGACGGCACATCAGGTTACGCAAAGGGCGTGACCTTATCGTCCTATAATGCGGTGGGTGGCTTAACAGTCAATCCGGGAGGAGGAGGGTTGTCTTTAAATACCATACTTTCTGCAGTTTTCAATCAGGGCGTAGCAATAACGAGTACACCTGTTTACACAGTTCCAGTTACACCAGCAACACCCATAGACATCTTTATACGGGCTTTGGACACGGATAATGTGACTTCACTACAAGCTGTTTCCTCTTCTTCGGTTGAGGGTGGGATCAAAATCGTCAGTGGGCGCGTTTATATTTCCAACGCTTATGGTTCCGAGTTGTTAGATCTGCCGATGACTGCAACGGTGCAGTATTACAATGGCATTAATTGGCTTGCCAGTAGTACCGATAACGTGACTAACTTGACCCTCAGTCTGTCCAATTACCTGAATTTATCTGGAGGAGCATGGACGACTACACCAGTACCAGCAGGAGATCAGGTCAGTGCGGGCGTATTTTCGTTCAATTTGTCAAAACCCACAGGTGGCGGAACAGGCAGTGTTGATGTAGGAATTAGCGTTCCGGATTATTTACTGACTGGCAGCAATGTTGCTCATGTCAGTCCGAGCAATACTGCCCGTGCCACTTTTGGTATTTATAAAGGTAACAGTCATTTTATTTACTTCCGAGAGCTTTTTTAAGGTGAAACAGTGGCGACTTTGGCAGAGACGAACTCTATAAATAGCCGCCAGCTTTCATCTTGACGATTAAGGTTGATAATCAAAAAAATGTTGGTAGATTATCGAAAGTATACCAATTAAGTTTTGACGGTTACCGTGAGGCGTAACTGCAAGTATCTTGGCTTGGGTTGATAGCGGTTGAAAGGCGAAAGATCAGAATTTCATTGATGATTTTATTTTATGCGCGTTATTAATGTGTGTTTTAAGTACTGATGGTAAAGAGGGTATCCATGACAAATCAAAAAGACTATTTAACTTGCTCTGTCGGTGATGCTGTTATATTGATACTTAAGGGTATAGATCGAGACGTAGAACGCGGTGAAGACGCGCTGACCTTGGGTTTGGGGGTTGTGATGCTGTCCTCGACTTTTGCGCCTTTGGCTCCACCCAGTATTCTTCTCCCCTTGGTAGCGCTGACTTTTGCTGTTTCTGCGGGTTATGCGCGGATAAATTATCACAACATGGAAAGAAAGCTGTTGAAATCTATTGCTCAGCTTGACGGGCATGAACAACTGCTATTGCAACCGATTGCAGCTGTTTTTGCCAAGTATCCAATGGATCCTTTGTCGAAGTCGTTTAACCCTTTAAAAAACCTGAAGCGAACCTGGAAAAGTGCTCTGGGCGGTATTTTGATAAATCCGTTATGGATGCCTATTTTTTATGTCATGGGTATGCAAATCATCGAAGAAAAAAATCTGTGTTTCTTGAATCGTGCCATTATCGCGGTTGAACAAAAAATATCTTCCCCGTCTTCTTTGGTTTAATCGTAGACAAAATCGGTTTTCTAATATGACTGATGTCATGAGCTGAAAAAAATTGTTAATGACCCAAACCTCATAATCTCGTAAAATTACCACAGTTTTGTTTTTTTACAACAGGGATAGGCCTCATGGGTCTGCCTGTTTGCACATTTGAGGTGAAGTGTTTGACTAGGTCTGCTTTATTGGTACTGGAAGATGGTACAGTTTTTAACGGTCTAGCCATAGGTGCAGATGGCTGTTCTGTAGGTGAAGTGGTTTTTAATACGGCTATGACCGGATATCAGGAAATTCTTAGTGACCCTTCTTATGCAAGGCAAATAGTCACTTTAACCTATCCACACATTGGAAATGTCGGGACGACTGGCGAGGATGATGAGTCTGTTGGTGTTTTTGCCAGTGGACTGGTGATCAGGGATTTACCGTTATTGGCCA
>CAIKYI010000754.1 GCA_903831545.1 uncultured Methylobacter sp.
TTCCGGATGGCAAACCAAAACGGGCGCTACTGGCGATGCTGTCACCGATCACCGACCATCGCACACCTAAGCCATAGTCAATATTTTCCGGGGCTGCGCTTGGTGAGGACAAGGTAACGCTATGCCCGGTCGCATCAATACTAGTGGTAGCGCCGTTGCCGCCACTGAAGTACCCCGCATTCAAGGCGACATTTCCGCCAACATTTAATACCCCCGGCGCTGCGATAGAGCTATTGCCGCTGACGGGATCAATAAGCTGACCCACGCCCTTGATAGCTTGCGTGGCGTTAAAATTGACCTTCTGGAAACCATTAATCGCATAGTTACCGCTACCCAACTGAATTTCACGCGCATTTAAGCTCAAAATGCCACTGCCGTTACCGGTTAGTTGACTGCTAGCGCCCTGATTGGTCAGTTTGATCAAATCAGCTGAAATACTGGCTGTAGCACCATCATTATTAAAACCATTAATAGCCGCTGCCGAAATCAATAATTGCTTGTTGTTGAAGCCAGTTGCACCATAAATATTTAAATCGCTGGCGCTGGTCAAGCGCAGTTCATCTACAGTAAAATTTGTATCTCTTAACACCAGTCCTGTTGTGGTAACTGGGTCACTTACGACAATGATAGCACTTGAATTCTACGACAATGCTCCGCCCTGCATGTCTAGGGTGCCATCGAAAACTGTGTCTTTACTCGAATCCAGCAGCATAGAGCCCCCCGCTTTCAAGCGAGCGCCCGACTCAACCGTCAGCACGCCACCAATACCACTGACTGTTTTATCGCGAATAACGTCTACCTGGCCAGCATTTGAAACCCTAAGCACAGCCGCATCACTGGTCGAATTGAAATTGTCTACCAACAAGGTTCCTCCAGCGACTCTGGTTGTTCCGCTACTTTCCACCACTGCGCCGCTTGCTACGGTCACATTATTGATGGCAGCGAGCAGTATTTCCTGCCCTTTCAGGTAAACATTACCGTCGATTTTAACTTCCCCAGAGGTTACTGTAATCCGCTGTCCATTGGCATCTTTGCTTCGCTTGCCGCCCAACAACAAACTAGGTGAATTAAGTTTATTCAAATCATCAACCAACAATCCCACAGTGCCGGAAGCAACTAAAGCCAAATCCTGACGCTGGCCGACCAGTTCCAGGCGATCAGCGGTAATATCAACCTGTCCACCCAGTCCGTTGCCAAACGGATTGGAAATTAAATTAGCCGTCAACGCCAGACTGTTTTTGGCGTCAATTACCAGACTACCCGCATCCCAGGGTAATTGTGGCAATACAGTGCCTTCTTTAGCAGCTTTAGCGGAAAAAAACTGGTTGGCTGAATAATCAGTGTATTGCGAACGGGTTCTGGCAATGGTGCCAGGTTCAACCGCAAATCCTTGCATACGTGCGTTTTGAATATTAGATCCAGCTATGCCATAGCGACCTGCAACTATAACGGTCCTTCCCAAATTTGTTGTCGTTTGATATTGATCCTGAGTTCCCGCTTTTGGCGTAACCAGATAAGCACCCGGTAACAAAGCGTAATGGGCAGGCAACAACGTATACCAACCGGCCGCTAAACCGGCACCTGCATTCAGATAAACACTTTGCCCATTGGCTAAACCGGAAGTCGCTGACTCCAGCGGATCATAAGGCGTAAGCACGTTATTGTAGCCCGGTAAAACCGCAAATTTCTGGCCATTACCTGCGACTGTCGAAGCAAGAGTGTCATTGCTGCCGCCGGCGCCGGTGATAAATTCATAGGCATATAAATCGCCACCACCCGACAAGTCAATAGTTGCGCCGGTTTGTAAATGAAGATTCCTGCCGGATAATTGCAGACGTTTTTCCGGAGGTGTATTCACAAGGATATTAAAGCTGCCGGAACTGTTTAAAGGATAAAGCCAAGTGGTCCCACCCGAACCGAGCCCAAAAGGAATAACCAAGCCATTGCCTGATACCGAGGTGAGACTGCCGGTTGCCAGTTGCAAATTTTGACCGGCATTAAGCACCAACTCACCAAAAGGCGCTTTCAATACACCTTTTTGAAAAATATCAGGTGCATTAACCGTCAAACGGCCACCGACCGAATAGACTGGAGCCTGGACGCCACCATTGCCAATAAAGCTAACCGTTTTGTCGGCGTTTATCGTGTAATCGCTTAACGTCGCTGGATATAACTGGCTTGAGATAATGTTCAAATCGCCGGCAACATTCAACTGACCCAGAAAATCCTTTGCACCATTGATGTCAGCAAGACCACGCAGCCTGACATCGCCAGAACTTTGCAAATTTACCGTATTAAAGCCGTTGTAGCTTAAGCCACCAATCAGATCAATGCCTTTGGCGCTAAGGTTGAATAGACTTGATCCAGCGCTGGCGGCTGGTGCCAATGCCAGCCCCCCAGAGTTATTTCTAACTTTTGTCGATCCTAAGGCAGCGTAATTTGTGATAAGTGACACTGTAGCATTATCAGCTTCAATGCTGGGCGTATCGATAATGATTTGACGGCCGGCATTAAGTTCCACATTGCCCTGAAATTTAATAGCGCTAGTAAATTGGCCATTTCTTGGTGCCGCATCCGTTATTAGTGCGATCGAATCGAAACCTGCATTATTGATTTTGCTGGATTTTAATTTTGCCAAACCGCTGTAACTGCCGGAATCAATCGCATCACCCGCTTTCAGATTGACGGGTACAACCTGGCTGTTATCGGTGGAAACCTGAAAAACCCGCGTCAACCCCAACCCCAACTGATCCGGAAAACCGGCATTAACGCCTGCAGAACGCAAACCTCGATCAAAATTAACTGTCAATGCGCCACCGGCAGACCCGGCGCCACCGCTATGCGCTATAAAGTCGCCATCCGCCAGGATTCCTTCTCCGGCAGCCAAGCTGATACTGCCAGCATCCGAAGCTATATTACGAGAAACCAGACTTTGCCCTTCAATAAAACTCAGTGTTTTGGAAATACCTGAAACATCAATGTTAGATCCTTGGCGGGTAACGATATAACCGCGATTGGCATTCAAGGCTACCGTGCCGCCATTGAGTACCTGACCCGTCACCAGGCCGGTCATATTTAACTGTGGAATAAAGGCGCCCTGCGCCAATAGTTGGCTATCTGCGCCCAGCCAAATCGCTTGGGAGGAGGAAAAACCAGCATCAATTTTGGGTTGGGTGATATTTAACGCAATCGAGCCGCCCGGTGTTTTAATGCTGCCGTTGACGATTATCGAGGTATCGGAATTGAGTTCAACACTGGCATTTACGTCAGTTTGTATCAATGTACCAGCCCCTATGGTCACGGATTCTTGCCAATTTTGACCGGTTAATTCAGCGTAAGACAGCTTTAAATTAACCGGTGTGCGTAGCGCGTCAGATAAGGTTACCTGTTGGCTAAAATCTTTTATTTTTCTACCGTTCGCAGCGGTCAATGCCGAGGCGGTCAATTGTAAGTTGCGCTGCTGGAGATTAAGTTGCACATTATCAGCGACTTTCAATCCGTAATAATTGGCGGTCAGGTCATAACTGGAAAAACCACCCTTATTAAAAAATTCCTGCGTTAAAAGCAAGGCCTGCAGATCTGAACTGTTTCTGACTGGTATGTCATTAACTGAGCCAATCACTATTTCATTGGTCTGCACGGTCAGAGCGCCATTTTTTGTCAAACTCAAGGCATGTAAATCCCCATCCATAATTACACTGCCCGTGTGCACAATAAGGTCGTTACTGGCAGCGGTTAGTTTGATGTTACCACCCGCACCCGCAGTCACCTTGCCAGTGTTTTGCCGCCAGGCTCCGCCATCGGCTTCAATAACGCTGCCTTTGGCGAGGTGGATATCACCCTGCTCGGTAAGCAGATTGACGCTGCCACCTTGGGTGGCAATAGTTGCCAAGCTACTGCCCTTTGAAATAGCCAACCAGTCATTAACCCAAAGTCCACTGACATCAATCAGCGCCGAACTACCCAACGTGATAGATCCCGGCAGACTGACATCCCTGTCGCCTTGGCGCTGAGTGACCGGTTTTAAATTAACAGTCCCAGAAGGACTAACGATAGCACCTTGTATATTAAAGTTTTGGGCTGATAGATCCAAGTTGCCAAAAACAGGTAAAACAATTTTAGTGTTTTTAGTAACGCTTAGAGCTCCATTGGTCTTGACCGTGATATTTTGAATCCCGGAATTTTTAAAAGTAGTCGTATTTAGCGTCAACGCGACCGGATCGGGTGAATCACGGGCTTTCCTGGGCAATGGGTCGCCGGGATTTAACGACAGGGCAAGCGGATTCTGATCGAACACTACATCCTGTTTACCAAGATTGTTGCCGTTGTTTAAATCAATAGACAGCGTACTACCCAAAGGCAGGTCTGCAGGGAGGCGTTGCAGTGATCCACTGACAGTCTGGCCCTGAAGCCTGCCGTCCAATAACGCTTCGTAGCTGCTAATAGTCAGAGTGCCACCCGCCTTGCCTTGCAGATATCCTGGCACATAATGCTGCAGTGTGGATTGAGCCAAAATGCTGTCGTAATGGCGATTGGGATCGGCGGTTGCAATATCATAAACCTGACCATTAGCGATTAATTTGGTTGTTGCAATTTTGCCTGCCTGATAAGCAACCGAGCCACCGGAAAAATCTATGGTACTGCCGGCCTGGGTTATGACATCGCCGCTGGATGTCAGCTTAACGGTACCGCCTGAGGTGCTGCGCTCGTCAATGTTACGGGCAATACGCGCAACAGCACCGGTAATGTCGGCAATGGGTAAGCTTGCGCTGACCAGATTGCCGTTCGCATCGTAGACTAAATTGGCGTCGCGAATATCGACATTAACCTTTTGTCCGTAAAGTACGCCATCTCGTTGCAAGGGTGCATCGCGCAATTCATTTTTACGCAGTTCTACATTAACAATATTGCTGGTTGCCGCCAACGCGACATTTTTGACGCCGGACACATCGATCGTACTGCCCGACTCCTGATAAATCCGTGCCTTACCTTTTTGCGCTGGGTTATCAAGATTATCAACAGCGTTGATATTGACATTACCCGAATGGGCCTGCACCAGGGAATTGTTACGCAGTTGCACATCGTGGCCGCTGATTTCAATGAATGATCGCTGTTGTGCCTGGGCATCGATGGCGGTTGCCGATTTGTCGGCGTCCAGCTCGACACTGGTTATGCTTCCACCCGCAAGCGTGACCGTGGCACTAGTACCCAAATTATCATCAAGTTCGGTCACCCGCGCCGCAGTGCGCGTAGTTGTGCCGCCCTTCAAAACCCCATCGATTTGCTGAAAACCTTCGCGCGCCAGCAATCTGACTGAACCGTTCAATTGCACCGAAGTAGATGCCGATGCTATACCATTTTGATTAACCGCAAAACCGATCAAACTGGCATTGCCTCGATCTGCCAATACTTTACCAACGTTGTTGACATCGCCACCGGTGCCCACTTCAACCAGCAA
>CAIKYI010000755.1 GCA_903831545.1 uncultured Methylobacter sp.
AGTTGTACTACCGAATATGTAAAAACGTCAGACCTCTCGACACCACCTTCGGATACAACTGCCTACTCTGACCAACAAAGAACAAGACTCCACTCAAGATTACACATTGGTAATCAAAATTCCCAGAGCAACACCGAAGAAGAAACACTTTTACCACGTATTGGCCGTTACCTGAAACAGGGTATAGCCTCTTGGTACGGCCCTGATTTTCACGGCAAAAAAACCGCATCCGGCGAAATATACGACATGTATGCCATGACCGCCGCGCACAAAACACTACCCCTTTCCTCCTACGCTCGCATCACCAACCTTGAGAATCAGCGTAGCGTCATAGTTCGTATCAATGACCGGGGACCATTTCATGGTGACAGGGTTTTAGATTTATCTTACGCCGCCGCCAAAAAACTGGATCTACACCAGTCAGGTACAGGAGCGGTAGAAATCAAGGCGATAGCGCCTGAGCAAGCCTTATCGCAACTACAAAATACAGCAGTAAAACAGGAAAAAAGCGTCTTTTTGCAAGTAGGTACTTTTGACAACAAAAAGAAAGCACAAAAATTGCAAAATAAAATTGCAGCAAATCATTTGCCACAACCTGAAATACTCCCCTCAAAACATAAAGGCTCTACACTGTACAAGGTTCAAATGGGTCCTATCCCATCTTCGGCAAGTGCCGACAAACTTAATTTACAGCTGGCAAAACTGGGCATAACAGCGACTCAATTTGTTACTGAAACCGGTCAAAAACAAATCTCCGTGATACAATAAGCTTAAGTTTCACTAAGCCCAACGTTAGAGAGCAATGATCATTTTTAAAAATTTTTCTTTATTTTTATTTTTTAGTTTGGCTGTAGCCACAACCTCGGTAAACGCGGAAGATGCGGAAATTACCACGCCGGCAGCACCTACAATTGCTGCCAGTGGCTATATTTTAATGAGCCATGATACTGGCAAAGTGCTGGCGGAAAACAATGCGGATGTTAAGCTCGCGCCCGCCAGCCTTACCAAGATCATGTCAGTTTATGTGGTGTTTAGGGAAATCAGCAATGGCCATCTGCATTTGGATGATATGGTCACCATCAGCCAAAAAGCCTGGTCAACGCCCGGTTCAAGAATGTTTGTCGAAGTTGGCAATCAGGTAAAGGTTGAAGATCTGTTAAAAGGCGTCATTATTCAGTCGGGCAACGATGCCAGTGTTGCGTTGGCTGAACATATTGCCGGTGATGAAACCACGTTTGCCGACATGATGAATCAACATGCCGAACGCCTGGGCATGAAAAATAGCCATTTTCAGGATAGCAATGGCCTACCCATCGAAAATCATTACACCACTGCCCGCGATCTGGCCCTACTCACTCAGGCCTTGATTAAAGAATTTCCGGATTACTATCGTTGGTTTTCACAAAAAGAATTCACCTTCAACAACATCGTTCAGCATAATCGCAATCAATTGCTATCGCGCGATGAAACGGTCGATGGCGTTAAAACCGGCTTTACCGATGCCGCAGGCTATTGTTTGGTCGCCTCAGCCTTAAGAAATAATATGCGTTTGATTTCGGTGGTTATGGGCGCAAGCAGTCCCAACGCCAGAGCCAATGAAAATCAAAACCTGCTAAATTACGGTTTCCGTTTTTTTGAAGCGCACAAACTTTATCAAGGCAAAACCTCACTCTCAGAAGCCAGAATTTGGAAGGGTGATACCAAAAATGTGCAAATTGGTCTTACCGAAGACCTATATGTGACCATTCCCCGTCGCCGTTACGCTGATCTTAAAGCCGTTATTACCCTGGATAAGAAAATCACAGCACCTGTCAAAGAAGGCACAAAACTGGGAACCGTCAACGTCACCCTAAAAGATGAACCTATCGCAAGCAAAGATCTGATTGCTTTAAAATCGGTAGACGAAGGCAATATTTTTCAACGACTCTACGACAGCGCAATGCTGCTAATGGAGAAATCGGATGGACAATAAAACAGTCTACCTTAATGGCGAGTACCTGCCATTATGCGATGCCAAAATCTCAGTCATGGATCGGGGTTTTTTGTTTGGCGACGGCATATATGAGGTCATTGCCTCATACGCAGGCAATTTGTTTCACTTCGAGCAACACATGGAGCGACTGGAAAACAGCCTGACTTCAATTCGCTTAACGAATCCCTATGACCGGGCCAAATGGCTTGAAAAACTAACACCGTTAATTGATGCAAGCCTTGATCAGGCTATTTATATCCAGGTTACCCGTGGCGTTGCTTCCAAAAGAGACCACGCCTTTCCCGAAATCGTAACGCCCACCGTGTTCGCCATGAGTTCAAACATTGTGGCTTTTACCGATTTGGATAGCGGTGCGAAAGCCATCAGCATTGATGACAGCCGTTGGGGCTTATGCAATGTTAAAGCCATCACGCTATTGGCCAATATTTTACTTAGACAGCAGGCAGTTGACCAAGGTTGCGCGGAAGCTATTTTGGTTAAAGACGGTTACGTCACCGAAGGCGCTGCCAGTAATATATTTGCAGTCATTGACGGTATCTTGATTACGCCGCCAAAAGGCCGCGAAATATTACCAGGCATTACCCGCGACGTAATACTGGAACTTGCCAGCAACAACGGCATCCCCTACAGCGAAGATGTCGTATCATTGGATGCACTAAAAACAGCCAGCGAAATCTGGTTGACCAGCTCCACACGCGAAATCGTGCCCGTCGTGCAACTTGATAATGAAATAATTGCAAACGGCAAACCCGGCCCGGTATGGAAAAACATCAATCAGTTATTTCAGACTTACAAGCATTCCAAACATTGAGCAAAGACATGAGTGAATCAACAACTGAAGATACCCTTTTAGAATTTCCCTGCCAGTTTCCAATCAAGGCAATGGGTAAAACCAATATTGAACTGGATCTGTTGGTTATAGAAATCGTGCGTCGCCATGTTGTCGAGGTCAACGAAACTGCGGTTAAAACACGCCCCAGTAAAGACGGTAATTACCTCGCCGTAACCGTTATGATTGAAGCATCCAGCAAACGACAACTTGATGCGATTTACCAGGATTTAACCGACCATCCTCATGTGTTGATGGCGTTATAAACCAACCTTTTTTATGCGATCAGTCTCTCCCGCGATTGCTCCCTCACAAAAAATTCAATCAGCTTAAATGGTAGCGTTGCGTAACCTTGGATTGCAAGATTATCAATCCACCTGGCAAAATATGCTGCACTTTACCCAAAATCGGGATGCCGAAACTGCCGATCAACTCTGGATCACCGAACATCTTCCTGTTTATACACTGGGCTTAAACGGCAAACGCGAACATTTGCTAACTACCGGCAAAATCCCCATCATAAACTCAGACCGTGGCGGCCAGGTTACTTATCATGGCCCCGGCCAGCTGGTTATTTATACTTTGCTGGACATCAAACGACTCCATTTAAACATCCGTTCACTGGTCACTCTTCTCGAACAGTCCATGATTCATGCCCTTGCCGAATATGGCATTACTGCAATCGCCAAACCCGAAGCGCCCGGCGTTTATGTCAATCACAAAAAAATCGGCTCAATTGGCCTGCGCATTAAAAACAATTGCTGCTATCATGGCTTGAGCCTTAACAATCAGATGGATTTGAGCCCTTTCAACCATATCAACACCTGCGGTTATTCAGGACTTGAAGTGACCCAACTGGCCAATCTTGGCGTAAACATCAGCACGGCTGAACTTGCTATCCCTGTTACTAACGCAATTCTTACGGCATTACAAAAATGACTTATCAAGCGCCCTCACGCTCCACACCCGAATCTCACCAACGCAACACCGAAAAATTAGCCAAAATCCCAATTAAAGTTGAGCCTGCCGAAACCACCTTACGCAAACCTGAGTGGATACGCATAAAAATATCGGCTAGCGACGAAATCACTCGCATTAAACAACTGGTACGCGAACACAAATTGCATACCGTTTGTGAAGAAGCCGCCTGCCCCAATCTGGCAGAATGTTTTCAGCACGGCACCGCCACCTTTATGATCATGGGTGATTTATGCACCCGTCGCTGCCCTTTTTGCGATGTCGCACATGGCAAACCTCTGGCGCTTGATGCTGATGAACCTCAGCACCTGGCCGACGCGATACAAGCTATGGCTTTAAAATACGTGGTCATCACCTCGGTAGATCGGGATGATTTAAGAGATGGTGGCGCAGGACATTTCGCCGATTGCATTCAAAAAATTCGTTTGCAAACGCCCGCTACCAAAATAGAAATCCTGGTTCCCGACTTTAGGGGGCGCATTGAAAAAGCCGTTGCCATTCTTGCCCAACAACCCTGTGACGTGTTCAATCATAATCTGGAAACAGTACCCAGGCTTTACAAAAAAGTACGACCCGGTTCCGACTATCAAGGGTCCTTAAACTTACTGCAACAATTTCACCAGGTTCAACCGCAAGTGCCAACCAAATCCGGTTTAATGTTAGGCGTAGGCGAACAGGAACACGAAGTTCATCAGGTCATGAAAGATTTGCTAGCCCATGGTTGCTCAATGCTGACGCTGGGACAATATCTGCAACCCAGCAAAGCTCATTTGCCGGTTGAAAGCTACATCACCCCCGAACAATTTGATGAGTACGGCAAAGTTGCAAAAGAACTGGGCTTTAAGCAAGTCGCCAGCGGCCCGATGGTCAGATCGTCCTACCATGCCGACCTTCAGGCAAAGAGTGTGATTTAACCCGGGTCGCGGCTACAAACCAAGTAAGCCTATAAATACTATATGGTCGTCGGTAAACACCAATCACAGTGCCCTCCAAGTACTAGGTTGTCAGCCTATGCTACGACTTAGGTCCAAGTCATTAATCCATTGAGTTCGCATTCACCGTTCAGGTAATGTCTTTAGCATCATCATAGAAGGCAATTGCCACGGTTAAATACCGAAGCTTGGACAGTACCTGTTACAGCAGCGCTGGCCGGCAAGGTTAAGGCTAAAAAAATTTTTGATGTTTCATGAAATTCACTTAAATTAAAATTATTAAATTTACATGCAACCCAGCCAACTTTTTAGCACAAGTCAGTAGCTTTCCGTCCTTATCCCACATTAAGTTTGCCTTTATCATCCTTGAGTCATACAAGCTTATTTAAGTTTGACACGATTTTTTAACAGTAAAAAATTATTGATAACCATGTTAGCCGGGTTAGGTGCCAACCGTAACCCTTCATATTAACTTTGATTATTGTTGCGTAGGGGCAATCCCTTGCGGTTGCCCCCCTTATAACATGGCAGCCTTAAAACGCGCCAGGTGACAAAGTGCAAGCGTAAAGCCTGTTCAGTACTCTACCCGTTTTTTTCGCAATGGATCACAGATCCCAATTAATACTATTAAACATATTGACATTCAGTAACAGCTTGTCATCAAAAATTCATACAAGTGAAGTATCTTGTTAAAGCATGTTTTTTAGCCGACGTGCAAGAACTTTCCCTATTAAAGCGCTAAACACCATACACTTTGCTCTACAGGACATATAAAATGAAAATATTTAGATTGGCGCTGGGAATGTCGGCTATTGCCGCGTTTTCGGCAGGTAATGCAGAGGCGGCCTTGCTCAACGTGGTGCAGAGTTTCCCTGATGTAACCCTGAATACCCCTTGGCTGGTTTATGATCATAACGCTGTCAATACGACTACCGGTCGCCTTATGTTAATAGCCGGAGGCTCGACGCTTAATGAACAACCTTCGCTTGGCGGTACCAGCCAGACCCAGAGTTATTTTGCAGCCGGCGACAGCAAAAGTGACCTGATGTTGTCCTTTGATATCAACAATACCACCGGTGCGCTGGTTGGTGGCAACGTCAGCATCAGCTTTGGAAACAACACAACGACACCGCGATTTTCCTGGACCGGTACGGTCACCGAATTCGGGTTTAACGAAAGCCTAGGCATTAACGGCGGCCGGATATTCGACGCCAAATGGGTCATGTCCGGCGATCTGTACCAGAACATTCCTGCCAATATGAGCCAGTTTGTCAACAGCTATCTGACGGGACTGAACGGCGGCATCATCATCAGCACCTCTAACAACTCTTTTGTTGGTACTGCCAGTTTCCTCAATGACTGGGTATTTGGCTCTTCTGCGACGACTGCCACGCTAGCTACTTCCGTCATTTCGAATTACGTCAGCGGGTTGGATGCGAACGTAATCAAGCTTAATTCCACAATCACAGCAGACGCGTTCGTACCTGTGCCGGCCGCTGCCTGGTTAATGTCCAGTGCGCTACTGTGCTTTGTTCCTGCGATACGCAAGAAAGCCAACCTAGCTGCTTAATTAAACGAGTGCTTTTACAATCAACCTTAAAGTAAGGAACAAATCATGAACATAAAAAAAATCCTGACCGTAGTGGCGTTGGGTACAGCCTGTGTTTCGGCGCCTTTGACTTCGCAGGCTATGCTGCTCGGTCTGACGCCCGCAGAACCTACAGTGGACTTTGCCGCCTCAGGCGTTATTAACTTCGTTCCGAATACAAGCGGTGGCGGCACGGTGACCATTTCGGCTACTCCCTCCACCCTATTCCAGAACGATCCGTTTTTGTTTGCTGATATCAACGGGGCCACAACGGATAACGAAAAGCTGATCACCGTACAATTTAATGTAGATGCCAGCGGCCATTTTGTTTCGGGAGTAAGCGGCGCTGATCTCATCGTAAAGGGTGCCATCGACATTGATTTTGACGGCGTGCTCGACTACGACGGCATCTTGCTTGAAGCCGAAGTCGCCGAATTTGGCTTCGAAGATGGTGGAAGCATTGATGACTTTTTTGATCTTCGCTTAAACACCGTCAGTGGTCTACTCGCTCCGTATTACAACGGTCGTGACTTGGCAATTCGCATGATCAGTGAGATCAGTGCAGAGTATCCAAATGCCTTCAATAACAGCTTTGCGACAGCCTTTACCGGCCAGGCAAAAGGTGTGTTAGGTGCCACGGATCAGTCCGTGCAACCTACACCCGATGTCTGCAGCCTGGATGTAGAAGCCTACTGTTCAGTTGACGGTTCTCCAAACGCTACCAAGTGCCGTATCAATTTGGATCGTTCCGCCAAGCATTGGGAACGCGAAGATTATCAACACAAAGGGCAAACGCACTCACACTCAACCTTGGGTATGCACGGCGATCCAGTACCCGCATGGTCTACCAAGTATAAGACCACAGATGTTAAGTTCACTTATGTGATCAGTAACCTTGGCGGCACAACTGTAAGCGATTTGAAACTAACGGATTCCTTCGATACGGCAATCGCTGCAGTCCCCACTTCAATATTGGCTGGCGGCACAGTTACCGTGACCCGAACTGTTAAGCTGAACGAAGAGTTGGAAAATACAGCGACCGTACTTGGCGGCTATGGTACAGCAGCATGCGGTGATGTTGATGTTGTAGTTATCAAGGACAAGTTACGTGAACGTCGTCGTCACGATGACGACAATTACAAAGACAAAAGTGAAGACGATAAGAAGAAAGATCGTCGCTAAGCCGATCTGATTATATGCATGAGGCGGGGGTTGCTTAGAAGGCTCGGGTGCAAATAGCGTTATTGCGTCAGTTATCCACCGGGTTATCAAAGGCAGCCACCCAACTCCGATTCAAACAGAACATAGAGTGGCGATTTCGAGGGTGTCCCGAAATGGAGGATTCCCTATCTGCGAATCGAGGGTGTAAAAAAATCCGTGTAAACTGCTTTTAATTAAAATTAGGCATCCTGTCCTTATACATAATCATAAACTGATTAATTGCGGATTTCCAAT
>CAIKYI010000756.1 GCA_903831545.1 uncultured Methylobacter sp.
GGGTAAAACCACCAGTTTTTACATGATGGTCGGTTTGATTAGGGCTGATGAGGGTCATATTAGCCTGGATTCACAAGACATTACCCATCACCCGATGCATTTGAGAGCAGCGCTGGGCATAGGATATTTGCCGCAGGAGCCCTCGGTATTCAGAAAGTTGAGTGTCGCCGATAATTTGCGTGCCGTCATACAAATCCGAAATGACTTAACTCAAGGCCAGGAGGAGTTGGTGATTGAAGAGTTGTTGGAAGAATTTCATATTACTCATTTACGTAACCAAATCGCTTTGGGGCTTTCCGGCGGCGAGCGGCGCCGAGTAGAGATTGCCCGGGCCCTGGCGACAAATCCTCAATTTATACTTCTCGACGAGCCTTTTGCCGGTGTTGATCCGATCTCGGTAGAAGATATAAAAAAAATAATTGAACATCTGAAAGAGCGTGGCATCGGCGTGTTGATTACTGATCATAATGTCTGAGAAACACTAGGCATTTGTGATCGTGCGTATATACTGAACAACGGTCAAGTTATTGCAGAAGGCGGAGCGGAAGCTATCGTTGCCAATGAGGAAGTCCGCAAAGTTTATTTAGGCAATAATTTTAGTCTTTAACCAGGTACTTTTGATATTCAACCTTGAGTCTTAAATGAAACAATCCTTACATCTTCGATTGGGCCAGCAGCTCTCCATGACCCCTCAATTGCAGCAGGCAATCAAGTTGCTGCAAATGTCGACCTTGGAACTGCAGCAGGAAATTCAACAGGCTCTTGAGTCAAATATGATGCTGGAAGTTAATGAGGAAGAAAGTGTTGCTCAGGAAGCCGAAATAACGCCCGAGAAAAAAGTTGATAATGCTGATTTGCTGACCAGTCAAGGCTCACAAACCGATATGCCGGATGAGTTACCGATTGACTCATCCTGGGATGATGTTTATGAGTACGCCATGGAGTCCGGTTCCCATTCGGATGAGACGGTTGAATTTGAAACTCAACGCAGTAAATCTTCAACTTTGTTGGATCATTTGCTCTGGCAAGTGGAACTTACGTCGTTTTCAGAGCGGGATAATGCCATTGCCATGGCTATTATTGATTCGATCAATCCCGACGGTTATCTGGGCAGTACTCCCGAAGATATTTTCCAGGGCCTGAAGAGTCAATTAGACGATCTCGACTTTGATGAAGTTAACGCGGTACTGCACCGTATCCAAAATTTTGATCCGGCCGGAATAGCCGCACTTGATTTAAAAGATTGCTTAAGATTACAGATACTCCAGTTGCCCGAGGGGACGCCCTATAAACAGAAAGCCTTGCTGCTTGTTACCCGTTATCTGGATATGCTGGCAACGCATGAACAGTTAAAGCTGATGCGTAAACTGGAAGTGACAGAGAGTCAGCTCAATGAGGTGGTGGCGCTCATACGAACCCTTGATCCCAAACCTGGCGAACAGATTCAGGATTCGGATTCGGAATATGTTATTCCTGATGTCTACGTAACCAAGCAAAATGATATTTGGCAAGTCAGTCTTAATCCTGATATCGCACCTAAATTGCGCATCAATCCATTTTATTCAGGCATGATAAAACGGGCTGATAACAGCAAAGATAATGTCTGCATGAAAGATCATTTGCAGGAAGCTCGATGGTTTATTAAAAGTCTTCATAGTCGTAACGACACTTTATTGCGGGTTGCACGCTGTATCGTGGAAAAGCAGGCGGGCTTTTTGGAGAATGGTTCTATTGCAATGAAGTCAATGGTTTTGAGGGATATTGCTGAAGAACTGGAGTTACATGAGTCAACTATTTCCAGGGTTACCACACAAAAATATATGCACACTCCCAATGGGATTGTCGAGTTTAAGTATTTCTTTTCCAGTCATGTTTCAACGGAAGGCGGCGGTGAATGTTCATCAACGGCTATCAGAGCTTTTATTAAAGAGCTTATTAGTAATGAAAATCTGGCAAAACCGTTAAGTGATAGTAAAATAGCCGAGTTATTAAAAGAAAAAGGCATAAATGTTGCTCGAAGGACTATTGCCAAGTATCGCGAGGCGATGTTCATTTCATCATCAAGTCAGCGTAAGCGCCTTTTGTAGCGCACTCTGACACACATAACAAAAAACCAATCATTTATTACCATTAGAGGAGTTTAACCCATGCAAGTTATCGTAACAGGTCACCATCTTGAAGTAACCGAAGCTTTGAAAGCGCACATTGACCTGAAATTTGAAAAATTGGCACGTCATTTTGATAATGTTACTGATGTACATGTCATTTTGAGTGTGGAAAAATTAATTCAAAAAGCTGAAGCAACCCTGCAGTTGAGCGGCGCTAAATTGTTTGCCGAAGATCATCAGGACGATATGTATGCTGCTATTGATGCCATGGTTGATAAGCTGGATCGTCAAATCACCAAGCATAAAGAAAAAACCTCGCAACACAGATAAGCAGGAGCAAGGTAAAGGGACAAGGTGAAAGGCGTTTTTTTGAACCTTGAACCTTTACCTTGGGCCTGATTTCATGAAACTAATCATTGTAAGCGGTCTTTCCGGCTCAGGTAAAAGTATCGCCCTCGATACACTGGAAGATTGCGGCTATTACTGCATCGATAATTTACCGGTGACCTTGCTGGAAGATTTTATCAGCCATGTCATGCTGGTAGATCATAAAACCTATGCTAAAACGGCTATAGGCATTGATGCCAGAAACCAGAGCGAAAGCCTGGCCAATTTTTCCGAAAATCTGGAATTGATCCGTAACAAGCAGATTGATTGCGAAATTATTTTCATGCAGGCAGAAGAGTCTACCTTGTTGAAGCGCTATAGCGAAACGAGGCGGCGCCACCCACTGACGGATTTGAATGTCCCGTTAAGGGAAGCGCTAAAAATTGAAAGGGAAATGTTGACGCCGATTGCCCGACACGCGAGCGTAGTCATTGATACCAGTCGTACGCATTATCACCAGTTGCGTGAGCTGATTAAAGATCAGATCGGGGAAAGGGATGCCCGGCATATTTCCTTGCAGTTTCAGTCTTTTGGTTTCAAGCACGGTGTTCCGCTGGACGCCGATTTTGTGTTTGACGCCCGCAGTTTGCCAAACCCCTATTGGATTCCCGAATTGCGAGGGCTAACAGGAAAAGACCAGCCGGTAATTGATTTCCTAAACCAGCAGGGGCATGTCGCTGAGCTTTTTAATGATATTGCGGGCTTTCTGGAACGCTGGATTCCCAGGTTTGAAGCCGAAGGCCGCAGCTATTTAACCGTAGCCATAGGCTGCACAGGCGGTCAGCATCGTTCGGTATGCCTGGTCGATGCACTGGCCCGGCAGTTTAAAGGCAACTCCTCTAATGTAATTGTCCGTCATCGGGAATTGCAGTAAGTTTTCGATTTTTAAATGTAGACGTACTGGCTATTTGCTGACTAATTGTTTGATGGGTAACCGAGATTACCCGTAAATGATTTGCAGAAGATGCAAGGCAGTCGCATGGATAAGGCGTTTTTAGTGGTTTTGTGATTTAAAGCGGGAGATGGCGAGGTTACTGGTTTTGTTCGGTGTGCAACGGGATAGGTTGGGTCAGGCGAATGCTAACCCAACCTATCCAGTTTTATTTCAATGATAGCGTTTCAGCCCGGCCTATCATTTCAATGCATAACTTGTCTTCTTTGCTCAGCCAACCTATAGCGCGTTGAACGTCATTTCTGCTGAGGCCGGTATCAGTAGTAACTTTATTTACACTGGACGGTCCGTTTTTGTCCAGATAGTGCCAGACTGTTCCTGCTGCTTCGCTAATTGCATTAATCATAGTGATCACCTTTAGTTAGTTTTGTTGCGTTAAAAAGTCTTATTTTGAGGCTCAGGTAATACGATATTTAATTCCAGTGTTTCCTGAGTATCGTTTTGTTCAAAATTAACGGATATCGCATCTTGATCAACGTTAATGTACTTTCGGATAACTTCGAGTAATTCTTTTTGCAATTGAGGAAGATAAGAGGGTTGGTTTCTGGAGCTGCGCTCGTGAGCAACCA
>CAIKYI010000757.1 GCA_903831545.1 uncultured Methylobacter sp.
CATTCTGCTCAAACGGTCTATATCACCGGGCCAATGCGCTGAAACTTCAGCCATAAAATGAGCATTAATATCGAAAATAATCTCCATCAAGCGAGGCAACAAATTTCTAAACAGATTAACCGACCACCGCTCAAGCGCCTCAGGCAACAAGGTATGATTGGTATAAGCCATTGTTTTACGGGTAATTACCCAGGCATTATCCCAAGTTAAACCATGCACATCCATCAACAGGCGCATTAATTCCGCAACCGCGATGCTCGGATGGGTATCGTTTAACTGAAAAGTGTTTTTTGCCGCAAAGTCAGAAAAATCTTCCCCGTGACGACCTACCCAGGTAGCCATCAAATCTTGTAAACTGGCAGAAGCAAGCAGATATTGTTGACGCAGACGCAAGGCCTTGCCGTTTTCATTGGCATCATTTGGATACAAAACCATGGTAATATTTTCAGCTGTATTTTTTGCAGCAACCGATTCTGCGTAATCACCGGCATTAAACTCCTGTAAATTAAACTCCTCGGTAGCCGCCGCTTTCCAGAGACGCAAAGTATTCACTGTACCATTTCGATAGCCTGGAATTGGCGTATCATAAGGAATGGCAAGTACATCTTGCGTATTTACCCAACTTGTCCTTTTATTGCCAAATTCGTCAATATGCGATTCTGTATGTCCGCCAAACTTTATTCTTTGTGTATATTCGGGACGTTCAATTTCCCAGACATTTCCGTTACGTAGCCAATGATCAGGTTTTTCTATCTGCTCACCGTTGATTATGTCCTGTGAAAACATTCCATATTCATAACGCAGCCCATAGCCAGTCACCGGTAACTGCAAGGTTGCGCAGCTATCGATAAAACAGGCTGCCAAACGACCCAGGCCGCCATTACCCAAACCTGCATCCGGCTCGCTTTCAACCAGTTCTTCAAGTTCAAGACCCAATTGATACATGGCCTGTTCAACCGACTCGTTAATGCCCAAATTTAGCATGGCATTACTTAAAGTACGGCCCATTAAAAACTCCATGGACAGATAATAGCCTCTTTTGCAATCCGTCTCTTTATAAGCATTGTATGTTCGTTTCCAACGCTCGATAAGCCGATCGCTAATGGCCATCGACAAGGCTTCATAGGCATAATGCGGTGAAGTACAGTTTGCATCTCTGCCCAGACGATGACTGTAATAACGTTTGAAATCAGCAACAAAATCCTTCTCCGTCAAGCCTAAGCCTGGCAGCACGGTTATTGTTGACGTAGGTTTACTAGTTTTAAAACTTTTATGTGGCATATTTTTAACACTACTTTAAAGTTGAGATACGTTGATGTTAACTACTTTTTTTTATTTAGCAAAAAAAACTTTTTTTCAAAGGGATACTCAATTGCCTGTTTTATCGCAAAGACTTCTCCCAACGACTTACCAGTGCCGCAGCAATACTGTTGCCAAATACGTTGGTTGCACTACGTCCCATATCCAAAACCTGATCGACAGCCAATAACAAAAGTAAACCGGCCTCGGGTATATGAAACATCGATAAGGTAGCGGCAATCACAATAAGTGAGGCTCTGGGCACGCCAGCTACGCCCTTACTGGTAAACAGCAGCGTCAACAACATAATGAGTTGTTCGCCCAACGCCAGATCAATGCCGTAAGCTTGGGCAATAAACAACACGGCAAAGGTCATGTACATCATGCTGCCATCAAGGTTGAATGAATAACCCAGCGGCAATACCAGTCCACAGATTTTCTCGTCACAACCGAATCGTTCAAGTTGTTGCAGCAGCTTTGGATAGGCGCTCTCGCTACTGGCAGTGCCAAAAGCCAGCAACATCGGCTCCCGGATATGTCGAATCAGTGACAGTATTCTACGACCCAGAAATAAAAATCCAACACAACCCAGTGCCACGCAAAGTAACAGCAAGCCTAAATAAAATTCCCCGATAAACTGACCATAAGTCAGTAAGATTCCGATGCCATTTTGAGCGATGACCGATGCGACGGCTGCAAACACCGCAACCGGCGCAAAATGCATTACGTAACCAGTCACTTTCAACATAATGTGCGCTAGCGAATCAAGTAATTTGACCGTTGGATGTGCTAATTCACCCAGCGAGGCACAAGCCACGCCAAAGAACATGGAAAACACCACAATCTGCAATATCTCATTAGTCGCCATGGCCTCGATAATGCTTTTCGGAAACATATGCGCAACAAAATTACCCAGTGTCGGCGCAACCTCCGGCAAGCCGGTTCTGGCACCAACCTCGGGCAAGGCAATATGCAAAGAACTGCCCGGCTCAAAAAAGTTAACCAGTAACATGCCCAGCAGCAAACTGAAAATTGACGCTGAAAAAAACCATAGCATGGCCTTGATACCAACTCGTCCAACGGTTTTAATGTCACCCATTTTGGCCATGCCTACCACCAGCGTAGCAAAAACCAGCGGCGCAATAATCATCTTGACCAAACGCAGAAAAACATCCGTCATCGCGCCAAAAAAACCGATTACCGGCTTCAGTTCTGCACTTGCCAGTGTCAGGTTAAACAGTTCACCCGTAATAATTCCGGCTATCAATGCCACAACAACATAAAGAGTCTGACGGCTGGGCTGTTGGGTTTGAATAGTCATAAATTAAATGTTAGGTAATTGAACATGGATAAAAAGATTTACAGACAAATAATTAAAGGCCCATGACGAAAAACACCATTCGTCTTTCGACTAATCATCTATTAATCAAAGCCGTATGCCAAACAAACCGTGTACAAAAAAAATTAACAACACCGCTTAATGCCATTCCACTTCTCTTCTTGCCACTGCTTGAAAAAAGCTGCTTTACTTAATGGTGTAGCATCTTGATGATGCTCAGAATGATGCTTTAAATAGCGCTCATAGGCATCATCACCGGACAGTCGACGTACGTTCCGCCAAAATATTTTGAGGTTGCTAAACATTAATCCCGCACCCAATCTTCAACCAGACGACTTGGACTATGAGGCGATTCTGAAAGCGGCAACACCGGCTTTCCAGCCAGAAAACGGCTGCATACCCGCAACATATCGAACACAATCAACCACAACAAGGTCACGAAAAACAAGGTAAGCCAGCCATCCAATTGTAGATTGAAGATCAATTGCGGCGCTATGGCCGCTTTTTCTGCAGGTAAAGTACCTGCCGCAAGTTTATCAGCCAAATCTTTGGCCGCCGAAAAAAAACCGATACGGATATTGTCGCTGGTCATTTTTTCCCAGGCTGCCGTGCTGGTAATGGTTACCAGCCACACCAAAGGCAAGCCGGTCACCCAGGCATATTTAAACTTATCGGATTTAATTAATATTCCGGTCGCTACACACAACGCAATCGCAGCCAGCATCTGATTAGCAATACCAAACAAGGGCCACAAAATATTTACGCCACCATTAGGGTCAATCACGCCAATATAAAGAAAATACCCCCAGCCTGAAACCACTAACGCACTGGTCAATACCACCGAAGGTGTCCAGGAAGTCTCCGCCATTTTCGGCCAGATATTGCCGAGCATATCCTGCAGCATAAACCGTCCGACACGGGTACCGGCATCCAGGGTAGTAAGAATAAAAATCGCCTCAAACATGATCGCAAAGTGATACCACAAAGCCAGCATACTCTCACCAAAAGCACTGCCAAAAATACTTGCCATGCCCACGGCCAGCGATGGCGCGCCTCCGGTTCGGGCAAACAGCGTTGCCTCACCCATTTGACTGGCCAAAAGCTGCATCTGAACTACCGTAACAGGAAAACCCCAAGAAGAAATTTTTGCAACGGCATCGATAGCCTCCTTGCCGACCACGCCTGCAGGACTGTTAATCGCAAAAAACACACCCGGTTCCAGTACTGTCGCGGCCATCATCGCCATGATGGCAACAAAGGATTCCAATAACATCCCGCCATAACCAATCATACAGATATCGCGTTCATTACTGAGTAATTTAGGCGTGGTGCCACTTGCAATCAAGGCATGAAACCCTGAAATCGCGCCACAAGCGATGGTAATAAACACAAATGGAAACAACTTTCCGCCAAAAATTGGCCCGGAGCCATCAATGAATTGAGTCAAAGCAGGCATTTTTACTTCCGGCTGTAACATGATGATCGCCACTGCCAGTAAAGTAATCGTGCCCAGCTTGACATAAGTTGACAAATAATCGCGTGGCGCCAACAACAACCAAACCGGCAAAATCGCGGCCGCGAAGCCATAAGCCATCACCCACCAGGCCAACGTTAAACCCTCGTGATCAAACCAGACACGCAAGGTTTCATTGTGATCTATCCAGCCGCCGCCAACCACGGACAACAACAATAAAATCACCCCCAAAGCCGAGGCTTCCAGCACCTGGCCGGGGCGAAAATTGCGCATGTACAATCCCACAATCATGGCAATTGGAATTGTCGCTGATACCGTAGCCGTTGCCCAGGGACTGTGCTTCATTGCGTTGACCACTACTAGTCCCAGTACCGCAATCAGAATAATCATTATGGTAAAGGTACCAATTAACGCAGCCGTACCGCCCAACCTGCCCAACTCATCACGGGCCATCTGCCCCAAGCTTTTGGCATCGCGCCGGGTCGACAAAAACAACGTCACCATGTCCTGTACACAACCGCCCAGCACCGCGCCAAACAATATCCACAGTGTTCCGGGTAAATAGCCAAACTGCGCGGCCAACGTCGGCCCCACCAAAGGCCCCGGACCTGCAATCGCAGCAAAATGATGCCCGAACACAATCCATTTATTGGTAGGTACAAAATCACGGCCATTATCCAGAAGCTCCGCCGGTGTTGCACGGGTTTGATCTACTGCGAGTACTGTTGCGGCAATCCAGGCCGCATAAAAACGATAGGCAATAGCATAAATACACAAGGCTGCCGTTATAAACCAGAGCGTGTTAATGCTTTCGCCACGATTTAAAGCGATACCACCAACTGCAATTGCCCCTAACACTGCAATCGCCAGCCAGATGGCGTATCTTTGGAGAGTTTTCATAAGCGTTCTTCTATTTCATTAACTTTTTTATGATTAGCCATTACTTAAATTATCCTTGAAAAAGCTGCATTGCGATAGGATTATGGCAACTACCCGATTTTAGTCAAAAAAACGGCGTAGTTTTAAACTTAAATGGTCTAATAAAACCGGTCACGTCTAAAGACAGATTTATAATGTCAACAATTGTGATAACTGAGCATAAGTAGGCAGCGAAAAATTTAAGTATTTCACTTACTGCTCTCGGACGCTGGGTAAGAGCCGAAAAGGAACCATGAAAATAGTTTTGAACTTGATGCATCACGACGAGCTATAACGCTTTCGCAAAAAAGTTGAACAATTGCGGCTCGAGCATTAAATATTGCATGGTGACCTTTAGAGTAAAAGAACCGCTATCTTTTTTGCGAAAGTGCTTCAATAAAGTATGGCTTTATTTGACAGCAACAGAAGACTTTTCCAACTACCATTCTGTGCTAAGTCATGGAGGTCAATACCATTGCCTTTCAACTATTTAAAGAAAATAAGAAGATTTATGGTTCTCGCCGCTTATCCGAATCCTTTATCAAAGAAGATATTCAGGTCGGACGCTCTAAAGCAAGGCAATTAATGAAGAAATTAGGCTTGAAACTTCACTACCCTAAACGTTTCATAGTCACCACAGAAGCGATCATACTAAAGCGATTTCGCCTAATTTATTGAATGGAAAGTTCCATGTTATTAATCGTTGCATAAGTCTTCGCATGAATTAAGGTCGAATTTCATGGCGTAAAACATGAAAAAAGTGCAAAAACTAATGAGTCGATTAATACTATGCCTGATAATGTCTGGACAAATGGTGTGCTGATCGATTGATGATCATATGAGAACCTCGCTATGCGTTAATGCACTGCAAATGCCTTTTTGGCGACGAAAACCGATGCCTGGCTTACAGCACCATTCTCATTGAGGCAGCCAATATGCAAGTCACTAATTCCGATAACACTTGGAACTGATGAATATGAAACAAAGCATGAGCCATAAAGGTAACTGTTGGCATAACTCACCGACAGAGCTTTTTTTCGAAGCTTAAAGCACAAGTAACTTAACTACGAAAAATCAAGAACTAAAGAGACGGTAAAGCTGAGTATTATCGATTATTTGTCTTTTTATAATGGTAAACACGCGCACTCAAAACTACGCTATTAATCCCCGCTTGAATTTGAACGGGAATTCTAAAAGAAAAAGGCTTAAGAAAGTGTCCGGTTTTGACTTTTCCGGCACGCTTGTAATTGGCAATAATTA
>CAIKYI010000758.1 GCA_903831545.1 uncultured Methylobacter sp.
AAGGAAGCGCAGCTGTTGGACGCTGACAAAGACCTGTCCAATGCCGGGACGCTTGAAATTTGGCATGGTAATATATCCACCTGTGATGCTCAGTATAAAACTTATTGGACTAATTTGAGTAGCATCGAACAAGCCCATGCCGGAAAAATAACTAACGACTTGCTGCGTTTTCGTTATGTTGAAGTCCATGGCCGTTTAAGAAACATATTGGGTAAAATACTTAATGAGCAACCCAACAGGTTAATCATAAAAATAACTGAACACGGCAAACCCTATCTTGCTGATAATCCTGAGCTGGCATTTAATCTATCGCATTCGGCTGATACCATGCTTATCGCAATAGGTTATAACTGTCAATTAGGTATTGATATAGAAAACTGTAAAGCAAGGGTCAACTTGACTGCCCTGGTTGACAAATGTTTTTCCGAAGAAGAAATAACTTATTGGAACACCTTGCCGGAGTCAGAAAAAACTGCCGGCTTTTATCGCTTCTGGACACGTAAAGAAGCCTTTGTCAAAGCCACAGGGCGCGGCATTGCGTTAGGCTTAAATCAGTGTGTGATTGATCCGGAAAATCAGTCAACATTTTTAAGGGTTCCGGCCGATTATGACCCCGCTTCAAAGTGGCATGTGCGTGATTTGGCTTTGAATCCCAAAGTGTGTAGTGCCTTAGTAAGCGACAAGGCTATTAACGATATCAAACTGGTTGATTTGGAAGCATCAATTTAACTTTGGAGGAATAGGTATCCACGCAACTCGTCATCCCGACATGGATTACCGGAATGAGGTCGGTTTTTTACATGTGAAGATGTCTATGCTGTGGAGGGAAAAAGTATTTCAAATTTAGCCCAAAATTTTACGCTCAGGCCGTAAACTGAATTAAATTGGCACAACGTATTGGCTTTATATACCACGAAGACAAAAAAAGTTTGCTGGTGGTAATGCCCACTTAACTTCTCAATTAAACTGAATTTAACTAAAAAATAATATTATGAGTATAAAAACACGATTTGCCCCAAGTCCAACAGGTTATTTACATGTTGGCGGCGCTCGCACTGCATTGTTTTCCTGGCTTTATGCACGCAAACATGGCGGAAAATTCATTTTAAGAATTGAAGATACCGATCTGGAACGATCTACCCAAGAATCCGTAGATGCCATTTTGGAAGGCATGACCTGGCTGGGCCTGGAATATGACGAAGGCCCCTTTTATCAAACCCATCATTTCGATCGGTATAAGGAAGTTATTCAACAATTGCTGGATCAAGGCGATGCTTATTATTGCTGTTGCAGTAAAGAAGAGTTGGAGCAATTACGTACCGAGCAAATGGCTAATAAAGAAAAACCGCGTTATAACGGCAAATGTCGTGATTCAGTCGAGTCGAAAAGTGATCGGGTTGCGGTTATCCGCTTTAGAAATCCGGTTGACGGCGCAGTCACCATACCTGATTTGATTAAAGGCGACATTGTAGTTGCCAATAAAGAACTGGACGATTTGATTATCGCCAGGGGTGATGGCACACCGACCTATAATCTGACAGTGGTAGTTGACGACATGGACATGCAAGTCACCCATGTTATTCGTGGTGACGACCATATCAACAACACACCCCGGCAAATGAACATTCTAAAAGCCTTGGGAGCCCAAGTGCCGCAATACGCGCATTTACCAATGATACTGGGTTCTGACGGCGCCAGACTGTCAAAGCGTCATGGTGCCGTCAGTGTCATGCAATTTCGTGATGACGGTTACTTGCCCGATGCCCTGTTAAATTATCTGGTACGTCTGGGCTGGTCTCATGGCGATCAGGAGATTTTCACTATTGATGAAA
>CAIKYI010000759.1 GCA_903831545.1 uncultured Methylobacter sp.
AAATCGAGTTTTCGGACAGCCTCCTAGCAGCCAATTCGTCTTCTTTTTACCCCTATGCTTAAGGTCATCAATCCAATTGCCAGAGTTATTTCAGCCCAAGCGGGGATAGGCACCGAAGTTGATGAACTCGAAACTACTGAAGAGGCTGTAATGCTTCCGTTACTATAAAGACTGGTAAAGTCCCATTTCTGGCCGTTGGGTAGCGGGGCTAAACTCGTATCTATCGCGCCAAAGGTGCCAGCTTGTGTCGCCCACTGTAACAACTGGAAGGTTTGACCGGGTGTGGGAACATAGTCATTTAACAGCACGATCTGCAGCGTCGCGCCATTGACAGTCAGTTTTTGCCCGATACTGAACTGGTCGTAGCCCGCGCAGGGCGTTGAACCGCCAATTTCCAAAATCAACACGGACGTGGCATCAAACACTACGCTGCCTTGGTTGCTTATGCAGCCAGGGCTATGGCCGGGTGAAATGATGCCTTGGTAGATGTAGGTTTCGTTACCTTTTATCGTGCCGCTGCCAGCCACGCGATCACGAATAACATGACTGCCATCGGGTCGCTGCTCAGGACGCTCTATGCCGGTAACACCTGACGGGTTAGACAACGGTTTCACAATCAAAGGTTGCGGGACGGATTTAGACTCCGGCCTTTCAGCAGCATAGAGCGCCGTTAAACTATAAAACATCAGGCTCCAGGCAAGAGCGTGAGACAAACTTGGTTTTAGTCGCATAGCTCCTGCTCCCTTCAAGGTTTAAACAATTAAGTTTTGAGTGGGCTGTACAGTTCTACGTCGAACTAATCCCAGCAGTCCTGCCAAGGTTGCGCCCATGGTCCAGATCGAAGCAGGTAAAGGCACCGCCGCCACCGAAATTGCGCCGTCAAGATAGAGCTTGCTGGTATCCCAGCTTAAACCGTTTGCCAGGGTGGGCAGCAGCAACGAGCCAAACTCACCGCTGTGTTTGCCATTGAATTGGAACAAGTCAAATAGATCGCCGGCCTGGGCAGTAAAGTCATTGTAGAAACTGACAGCCAGTTCGCCGCCGTTAAACTGCACGTCATTATTAAAGATAATCTGTGCATAATGGGCACAATCGTCCGGGGTACAACCACCGGCTGTCAGTCCGGCCAGATCCATGGTCAGCTTGGAACTGCTGTCATAGTTACTGATGTTTTCAATGGTAATGAGCGCCGGGCTATTGCCGACATGAAAAATCCCTTCGTAAAAAGATGTGCCAGTGCCTGCATATAATCCAGCGCCGGTGACCAGTCCAAAGAACGTAGCGGTGCTACCGGTGGAGACCTTCAAGGTGCCGTTATTAACAAAGGTATCATAAAAGGTGGTATTGGAATTGCCGGAGAGTATGGTCTGACCGCCTGCTACCTGGTTGACAGGCCCAAAAATATTATTGTCCGTACCGGTTACCAGAATCTGTCCGGCATTGGTGAGGCCATTAGTAATGGTTGTAGGTGTGCCTGCTTTGCCAGTCGTCGCAGTGCCGCCGCCCCGGTAAAGGGCGTTTTGAAGAACGATCCGGCCGCCCAAGTTGTTAT
Source organism: uncultured Methylobacter sp. (assembly GCA_903831545.1). Lineage (GTDB taxonomy): Bacteria > Pseudomonadota > Gammaproteobacteria > Methylococcales > Methylomonadaceae > Methylobacter_A. The sequence continues at coordinate 1,553 of CAIKYI010000759.1, forward strand.
TAAACGCGCCGTTATTATCCAGTTCAGCGGGATTGACGCCAGTACCCAATACGCTGACTACGCTGGTATTTGTGGTACTGTCTCCAGTCAACTGCAAACGTTGGCCACCGTTAACATTGATTAAGCCAGTATTGCTAACAGCACCTTGCAAAATGCCACTGCCGCCTAACTTACCGTTGCTGTTGATGGTGATGCCGTTGCTTGCCACCAGGGTGCCGTTGCCCAGATCCAATTCCGCGCCGGCACCACCAAGGCCTCCCAACGTCAGGGAATTTACCCGAGTGTTGGAATAAGGACCACTGATCACTGCAGCAGTGGTGGGATTGATAACCACATCGTGCGGATTGCCCGGCGTCAGGCCGTTAAGCGCCCCGGCTCCGCCAAAATTCCAGTTGGAAGCAGACTCCCAAGAGCCGCTACCACTCGCCGACCAGGTCGGGTTGAGGGTCAGCAGATAGGCACTGTTTCCATTTACGGCAATCTGTGCATAGCTGTTGATGCCTGTCGCATTATCCAAGGTCGAGTTTCCGGTCAGAGTTGTCAAATCGACCATCTTGCTGCCAGTATAGAGAAAGGCATGCCAGGGGCCGCTTGCAGTTGCAGTTGCATGGCCTACAACCTGGCCAGTGTTGTTGATGCCTAAGGCTTGACTATAGGTACCGCCGAGTGTACCGAGGTCAGTCATCGAGCCGGCATAGCCGTAGCTGATGAAGGCGTGATAGGCAGTGTTGCCGGTGATATATGAATAGCCAACCACCTGGCCGCTGTTATTGATGCCTAAGGCTTGGCTAATGGAACCGCCGAGTGTACCGAGATCGGTCAGACTGCCGCCGTTGGCGGCGCTGATAAAAGCATGCTGTTCGTTGATGGTATTATTTGCCCAGCCCACCACCTGGCCGTTGTTGTTGATGCCAAAGGCTTGGCTAAAGGTACCGCCGAGTGTGCCGAGGTCGGTCAGACTGCCACCATTGACGGCACTGATAAAAGCGTGCTGGACGCCGCTGGTGGTCCCTGAATAGCCAACCACTCGGCCGCTGTTGTTGATGCCAAAAGCTTGGCTATAGGTACCGCCGAGTGTGCCGAGGTCGGTCAGACTGCCACCATTGGCAGTGCTGATGAAAGTATGGCTGGTGGCGTCGCCGGTGGTATTCGCAAAACCCACCGCTTGGCCGTTATTATTGATGCCAGTGGCTCCGCTATGGATTCCACCGAGTGTACCAAGGTCAGTCAGGCTTCCGCCATTGGCGGCGCTAATAAAGGCGTGCTGGGCGGCATTACCAGTGGTATAGGTGGTATAGGAAGAGCCCACCACCTGGCCGCTATCGTTCAGGCCATTGGTTACAGCGCTTCTAGTACTACCCAAAGTACCCAGGTTAGTCAGCACGAACGGTGCGGCAGGTGCGGCCGCCAGGGCCAGCGCCGAATTTGCTGTGGTTAGCATTAAAGTAGCAAACAACAGTTTCAGGCGTGGGTTGTTAAAAGTTGCATGTTTCATAGGGATGTTCTCCTTTAAGGTTGATTGTTTGGCTGTTAAACCTGTTGTCTGGTACTTTGGATTCACCTTTGGAACCCATAAATAGTAATGCGTTGTCAGTGAGCTTGGTTATCAATGGCAAGTCAGTAATCCATTTCAGTCCGTATTGGTTTGTTGGCGACGCTTATTTAAACTGTAAAAAATATTGACATCCATGTAGGTTAGGCGCCAGCGGTAACCCGACCGATTGACCTTGATTGTCGGGTTACGCAATCGCTAATCGGACCTACCCAAATACCGGTTTTGCGACCAACAGGTGTGCCCTTGCGATACACCTAAGTAAATACCGAATAATTCAATTACCCGATGTTATCGTCTTAAGTCCAGGATGCTGGGCTGTTTCGCCGATAGGCAAACAAAAATTTGTGATCCCATGACTGGTGGATTGCCTATCGGCGAATCCACCCTACAGGTCTATTAAATTATGCTTTCGCTAACCCGAGCTATGGGTCTACAGGGCTAAGGTTTTCTTGCCTCTATATAAAAGCCCCATCAAACCGGTACCGAATAACCAGATAGCAGCAGGTACCGGGACGGAGGACACATAAGGGTCTGCATAATTGAAACCCGATGTCGAACTGGTAGTAAAATTAACAACGTTGCCATAAGTAAAATCAGTGACCGTAACTCCACCCCATACGAGCGTGTGACTATAATCAAGATTAGCAGTTCGTCCTGCTAGCTGCACCACATCGCACAAACCTCCGGTGGCAGGACATGCGCCGAAATTCGCGCTAGCCTGAGCAATGCCCTCCATAAAATAGCTCAGCTCGGTGGCTAGACCATTGACCACTGAGAAGGTAAAGGGAATAGCGATTTGTGTGCCGGGTATAAAAGTGGAATACTTACCGTATGCAGATTTCTGCAAGCCACCACTATCGGCCACCCAATTGCCACCAAAAGACGGTCCTATACCAGTGCCACCGACAGTGATTTGAGCAAAACCGCCGCTACCATCCATCCATCCATCTAAAAGAAGCGATCCCGATACAATTAAATTGCTTGTGGCATTAGGTGCTGTAAATGTTACTTTATCGTTAAATTGGGCTTGTGCTAGTGACCTTGCGCTAGCGCCAACATTGGTCGATGGCTGCGCAACTACATCAGCCTCTGCAAATGCAGATACTTTCAAAATACCTGCTTCGGCACGGGCGAATGCGCTGCCATTTGCGAAGCCGTAACCATCGTGATTGGGACCTGTATCTGCACCACCTCCGGTTTGCACCATCACTGGAACAAAGGATGAATGTCTTGGTTGTAATGATGTCTGATTATCCGAGGCACCAAGATATGTTGCAGGTCCAGTATTCGGGGCTTGAACAACTGTAAGTGCAACACTATAAGTAGCGCTGTTTAAGGGATTAGCCATTGCAACTGGAGATAAAGCCAGCAATGCGCCGTTAAGCGCAGTACAGCTTAAAATCATTTTTTTATTTAAAATATTGCTTATAATATTTAAATATAAGGTTTTTTGAGGTTTCATAAGATTTACTCGGAAAGTTTTGATTAATTAAATGTGCGACCCGGCTGGCCATTATAAAAAGGCTCCGTAGCTTTCCGTCCTTATCTCACAATAAGTTTGGCTATTTCGTCCGTGAAACATGCTTACTTACTCAAGTAAGACACG
>CAIKYI010000760.1 GCA_903831545.1 uncultured Methylobacter sp.
ATTGCTACTCGATATGAAAAAAAGGCTATTAATTACATGGGGATGCTGTCATTTTCCTCGGTACTTTTATGGTTGAGATGAAACGTCAACAGAACCTAGAACAACTTAGAATTAAACTTAACGATATCGCAGCAAAGCTTCAAGCCAAAGCGTTTTCAATCCTTATATCGCTGTTTAAATGATGCAATGCAAACAGTCATGAATTGCACTTTCTTGAATCCCCTCACCCCATTCTTCCCTAAGTGAGACGGTGAAAAACCAGCAATGCTTGCCCGTGTCAAGTATGGTTTTACTTTTTCTGAGTTTACAAAGCTCGTCATATCCCTCCAAAAAGCGGGTATCCAATGCCATGGATGTTAAGCTTAAAGCCATCCATGGAGCCGGGATTTCGGCAATCCATGCCGAAATGACGCTCATGGATTGTGTTATCAAATAATCTGACAAAGTAGAATAGGTTTGCGTCTGCTTCTTTCTTGCCATACAGCGCATAAACTTTCTGCTTTTTGATTATGAGATTAGGTTTGAGAACGTTTTTTCAAACCCAGCAGGCCAACTAAACCAGTTCCAAACAACCATGCAGCGGCGGGGACTGGTACAACTTGAACTTGGCTGCCAACATAATTTACGTTAATCGAATTTAGTCCGTTGAGAAAACCAATGTTATATAAATCATTATTCAGTGTAAGTAAACTGCCACCAATCGGAGCGTTGACTAGAACGTTAAAAGTAAATGATGCCAATCCAAAGTTAGAGCCGGCATTGCCACTGTCCATGGTTAAAAACGCATAATCGAGGTTGCCTGTGGCCGCATTGTCGGTAGAAACAAAAGAACCATTTCCAAGTGGATTCCAGGGGGGAGTAATCACTGAAGTGGAAACATAAGTTAAAACAGCTGGGTCCCAGTTCAATGAAAACGATGCGGCATTTGGTGCAACGTCGAAATTACTGCCTACGACATTTACCGTCAGGCTATCACCGGCTGTTACGCCATAGCTAGCTTGACTGAAACTAACGATATTGTTCGTTACTGGAGCAGAAGCGAATACCGTTCCCATCCAAAGTGCTGAAAAGGTTAACCCTGCCAGAATACGTAAAGTTTTTAACATTTGATACATAAAAATCTCCAATTTGTGTTGTGTTAGTTAAACCACGGGACCAAGCCATTTCAGGAACTTGATCCCGTGATAATAGTATTATTGGCTTAGCCCGGATGGTCCTGGCACCTTGCCAAGGTAGGTTTTCAAAATATTCAAGTCCAGCGGATCGACGATACCGTTACCGTTCAGATCGTGATTCGCAGACACTTGACCTAGTTTAGCCTTAAGGCTGTTAAAATCCACCGGATCGACCACGTTGTTTTGGTTAAAATCCGGATCACAAATGTTGCCGAAACTGTCGCCATCGGTATTTCGCTGATTAGAGTTGATGACAAGTTTACAGTTATCCAGATTGTCGGTCACACCATCACCGTCGGTATCTGGTGGAGGTGGTGCGATGACCGTACCTGCGAATTCCGTACTGGAGATTACGCTGGATTTTTGCGTGGAGGCATCGAACATTGTTTTGAAATCAACCACTTCAGGTGTGGTCGTATCGCTAAACAAATCCTCGGCAAAAGCATGCGATAGAGTTTGATAAATCAGCTCTGCTTTGACCATGTAGTTACCTAACGGCTGACCACCGATTTGATAACTAATTTGATCGCTGCCGCCAACGAAATTACTATCTGAATAAGCAGAACCCACAACACGCACATCTGTCGGCGCATTGGTTTTCTCAAAGCCCGTTGGCAAAATGCGGTTATCCTTTAAATACTCCTTACCGCGCAGCAAGGTGTAGGTCACTTCACCTTGATTGTTGCCCATGATAGCTTCGTAGACTTGTACCTGATTTTCTGCGGTGATCCGATCGTAATGGGGTTCGAAAGTATTGCCGTTGTTGTCGGCATCGACGCCTTCGATACTGCCATCAGCATTGACCTTACCGGACTCCCAAACGATTTGATTCTGGGCATTACTGACCGTGACATGCACAATCGCTCGACGCGATGGGTAGCTGGTCGGCAATTTATGGCCGGTAGTGCTGTTAATCTGCAAAGTAAAATCCAATAAATTCGGCGTTGCGCGTTGCTCGACGATGCTCACCGTTGCTGCACTTTTCAGCATCGCATCGGTTTTGTTCAGCGTTTCGGCGAAATTATTCGATAACACTCCAAGTTGGTTTTTGTTGTTGTTAAGAATATCCAGCATCAACTTGTTGGCACCAACCAAATCGTGAATCGCAAAGTTGTTGCGTAAACCGGCCATTCCCATCGTGGAGATTTTTACACCATTGGTACGGCTCATGTGGCAACCTTGGCAGCTTTTTTGGCTGGCATAGCTGCTTTGTTCCCACTCCATATAAGGCGTTTGCTCGGGAAACTCGCTTTCCGGCGTAGTACTCAAGATCGTGCCGTTTTGATCGACATAAGGCGTTTTCAGGTTATGGCAGGATGCGCACAACTTAGAATCCTGAATCTGCGCGCCATAGGTTGGCGTGTAGCCGGTATGCATGACCATCGGCATCGTAAACAGCGCAGCATCCCCTGGTCCGCCGTATGGTCCGAAGATGGATTTGCTGTCATTGATAGCATAGTTGCCGGACATGGTCGCCAAGGCGCCCAGGGCTGGCATAGCCGGAATCTGGTGACACAAGGTGCAGCTCACTCCGTCCATTGCCGCGTCATGCTTGGTATGACCAACATCAAGAATGCCGCCATCAAAAATGGTTTGGTTAGCAATGTTGCCATCTTTTTTGGCTTGAGCATTAGCCATCGGTGCATGGCACTTACTGCACTTGTCGTTGATGACGGTTTGCAACTCGGGATGGCGAGATATCTCGCTACGCACTTTAGCTCGCCAAAACGGATCGCGGCTAGAATTGGCCATCATGGATGACGACCAATCAGTTATGATGGACACATCACTGTTTTTATTATCAACGATGCCGTTGTGGCACATCGCGCAATTTTGCGAGCCGGAAAAATGGCTGGTGGTGAAGGCCGGATCACCCGGATCTGCGGGTACACTGATAAATGGATTCGGAGGTGTCACCGGACCTGTGCCTTCTTCGATGACCACGGCGTCAATGTCATAGGTTTTGTAGTCGGGCGTTGGAGAGCTGTTGAAAAATTTGAGTTCCACCGATGAATTGGTGGCGTTAGCGGTAAAGGTATAGGTCAATAATTGAAAATTTCCGGTCACGTTGGCGAACGTAGTATTAAAGTCGGCAACTGATACTTCCAACGGTGTATATCCGGCCGTGGAGCCTTTACGGGCTTGGAATGACAAGGTATAAGTCACGCCAGCAGTGACCGGAAATGTAGTTTTGATACCGGAGCCCTGGTTGAGCGCCAAGGCATAATTGCCTTCAAATACCCGGTTGGCATAACTGCCGCCGGGACGGTTTTTGTTCATCAGGTAGGGTCTTTCGCCGACCCCATTGTCTGTCACCGTCCAACCAGTGACACTGGCGGCGTTGTTAGAGAGGAACAGGTAGGTCGTCACAGTTCCCGGGCTTTCGAAACCGCCGTTGCCTAGCAAACTGACGGCCATGGCCGGCGATTGCGGGAGCGCCGCCGCCAGCAATAGAATAATGGTCTTTATAATTTTCATTAGTTATCTCTCGTCGAATTTACCTGGAGCGCTATTTGGTCTTGCGTAAGCTGGTTAGGGAGTCACTCCCGAACCAGCTTACAAGGCAAATTACACGGCCAGACGATTACGTTTGCCCAGAGCCAGAAAGCCCATGAAGCCTGTTAGGAAAATCCAAACAGCAGCAGGCAATGGGACTGGTGTGACGTTGGCGGTGATTTTAATGTTATCGATCCCGACAGCACCGTTGGTTTGGGAGCTGACGTTTTCCAAATAACCGAAGCTCAACCAATATTGACCGTTGACGTCCGTTGTTCCCAGAGTGTTGACGGCTAAATTGACGCTGTCAGGCCCATAGGTTTTGCCGCTGATAGCAATGGATTGATCCAGGACGTTAGCGGCAGTGGTCAGTGGTGCGTTGATGTTGAAGTTATTGCCTCCGATACCCACCTGAAACTGATCGGTATCGCCACCGGAACCTAGCAGAAACGCACTAAGGACCCAATCAAAACTAACGGTGATGTCGGTTGTTCCGCTTGCCAACGTAAAAGGCATCGCAAAACCGAAAGTTCCTGAACTTGACGATCCGGCCAATTGGCCGCTGTCGTCACCCATCACCAAAAATTTATTGGCGGCTGTAGCTGGCAAAAAAAAGTTGCTGCCGACCGAAGTGGCAAAACGTTGCAAAGGATTGCCCGAGTTGTAGGTATTGATCGAGTCTGAGCCCAAGCGTAGATTGACTGAATTGGCATTTCCGGTCGACGACCATGCGGTTCCGGCAGGCAAACTGGATGGGTTGGACGACAACAGCGACTGTATCGTGGTGTTGGTAGCGTCATCGAAATTTTCATCCAGCAACGTTACCGTATTCGCATGAACCGCAGTCACGGTCAAACTGAATGTGCAGGTCACCAGACCGGCAATCAGTGTTTTATTTGCAATTATCTTTTTCATGTTTGTCTTTAATTTAATGAAAAGTCGTGGGCTCAGTTAGCAATTAAACCGACTTTTTGCGCCTGCCAATACCCATCAAACCAAGCATGGCAGAACCAAATAACCAGACTGCTCCTGGTACTGGAACCGCTGTCACGTTACCAACCATATTTAAGGTCAATTGATGGTTTTGCCGAGTGCTGCCAGCACCGAGATCGGCATCGGAAAAGTTGAGCAGATATTGAGTGCTAAAGGCGCCGACACTAGAGGTGATCAGATTGGCAATAAATGACTGGCTTGAACCTTGGGCCAGTACTGAGAATGGAGTTAAGTACGTAGTAAATGCGCCTGTATCACCACTTGTAATGACGCTATCGAGGTCCAGGCCGATTCGGTTCGAATCGGCAAGATTGAACAAACTGAATCCCTGTGATCCAACACTGTTTTGTAATATGTTACCGAAATCAAGGGTTAATGTATTTGACGCTAAGTTGCCGTCGAAGGAAGCCAGGGAGTGCAGCAGGTAGCTGTAATTGGCTTGAAGATCACCAGACCAGTCAAGCGTATAATTAGTCGTAGAGCCGCTAGTTTGGCCTTGGGTTCTGCTTAACGTGGTTGTGGCTGTCAAAGTAGGCAGAGACAGTGCTGCATTGACGGAGCCGTTACCCACGTAATCATCCAGACTGGCACTAGCCACGCTCGCTGTTGCATTGGTGGCGACCGCTGAAGCTGAATTCGGCCCCCAACTGCATTCGGTAAATCCGGTCGGCCCATGCGCCAAGGAACAAGCACCACCTGCTTGGGAAATTGCCGTTGAAAAATTGGCAGCTGCGCCAATCGCGGTCAAAGCGGCGGTACTGCTACCGCTACCGCTGGCATCCCTGCCGGGGCCATTATATTTATATCCATAGCCGTCAATGACTTGCTGACGGTTTGAAGCCAGTTGCAGTTCAACGCCGGTCAATACTCCGGTCGCCGCATTAAATTGACCTAGTGAAAGGTTGGCAATGTTGGCGCCATTGTTAGAGTTACTGGCGGAAGCTTGTGAGGTGACTGATGCACTTACAGTCGCCGAGCCACTGAAAGCCACCGAGCCGCTACTGGTTGTCAATGCTGCTTGAGATATACCGGTTATAGATAGTAATGCGGTAATGGCGGTTAATTGAAATTTCATACTCATAATTCTATTCCATTGTGGATGTCGATAAACAACTGGTGAAATGCGGCATATGCCGCACCTTTATCACATGGGTGCAATCCGGCCGTCTTTATTTTTAACTAAAGACCCGAGACTTTCCGAACCCGCTTCACAGCGGGGTTGGCAATGGGTTTCTTATGGAAAAATAACGTTATAATTCAGTTATTTTTAGGACTGAATTGCTACCTGTCACATAATTGTTTGTGTGAATATTTGAAATTATTTATTCACATTAGATGATTAAGCAAACATCACGCCAAATATAATTATTTATATAAGTATTTAATTATAAACTACTAAATAGTTTGCTTATTACAGCATAATAAATCGCATTAACCAGTAATGAGGGATTTGACATAGCAAGTATGGGATTTGACACAATTCTGCTTAGTCTATGAGGTAGTACCAACTGTATCTAAGAGAAATTTGTTTAATACATCAGGTCTTTGAATATCACAGTTAGACAAGATTCTTTTGAATCCTGTCTAACTTTTCAATCCGCGATTGGGTAATAGGAACTTGATTAGTATAACTGAGTGAGCGTTTTAACCCATCTTCGTCGCTTTTTTGCGAGAAGTCGTTGTTTTTCACCCTCATCGCAGTCATAAACATATAAAATCCTTTAAAATCAATGGCTATTTTTTTAATATGCCAATGTAGTGCCATCTATTTTAGATAAAATTTGCCTTGGGCTTAAATTAGGCTTGGCAGATGTATATTGTAAAAACAAAAACCAAATCCACGCCAGATGGCGACGGCTCCTTCACCTATCGGATCGTCGAGTCCTTTCGCCTGGGTACACAGGTCAAGCAACGTATCCTGCTCAATTTGGGCACAGACTTTGCCCTTGAGCAGCCGTATTGGTCGTTGCTTACGGCCAGAATCGATCAACTATTGCAAGGCTCAGCGCCACGCCAGTCTGAAATCTTTGATTTAGCCGACGATCTTGGTCAAGTTCTGGAAACGGCAGCCCAACGCTATAGCAAACTCATCATCGCTAAACTGGCACAACCCGTGGACTCCGCCAGCCCGGAGCAGGATTATCATCGGGTCGACATTAATCAGGTCGAAGCCGTGCAAGCCCGTAGCATTGGCGCTGAAACACTGGCGATTCATGCGGTCCTGCAACTGCAACTACAACTGGATCAGAAGCTGTCCGCGCTGGGTTTTAATAAAATCGAGTTAGCCGCCGCACTGGGCAGCATCATTGGTCGCATGGTGTGGCCCGGCAGCGAGTTGCAGACCCATGAATGGCTGCAATCGCGCTCTGGTCTGGGAGAGCTGCTGGATCATGACTATGGCACAACCAGCCTGACCCGCTTGTATA
>CAIKYI010000761.1 GCA_903831545.1 uncultured Methylobacter sp.
CCGCATTCACTTGACATTCGATACACTCACTTGAAAACCCCTAATTTAAAAATGCGACCAAAATTTCAGCCGCTATTACTCTGTACCATGCTTTACGGCCTATGTTTTTTCTCAGGCTGTACACCGAAAACAGCCATAAAAACTGTCGACAACACTGCACAGGAACCACTAAGCGATGCGCCAAAGCAAGAAACGCTTGTCACTCAACCCTTCATACAAAACGACAAACCGAAACATATCGTTAAATTATACCAGCATCCTTCGATGCCATCGCCGCCAAGTCCACCCGAGGCAGAGCAGACATTTCAATGCCAGGGCAGCTTAGCTGCGTGCCAGGACTATAATCAAAACCAACAGTATTTGCAGATCGTCGATACATTAATCCAATCTGGGGATGGAACTGCCGCAAAACATAATGCCGACGCCATTAACGCCGCCATGCTTCCCCCTGATCAACGTGCACAACTGAGCCTTCTTTATGCTCAAATCCTGCTTAGCTTTGGCGAGGCCGAACAGGCAATTGATAGTCTGGCGCTGATTCAACCCCAACAGCTAAATACTGAGAACCAGATTAAATACTTTCAATCGCAAGGTTTTGCTTATTCACTAACAGGAAACCTGCTCGCCAGCGCCAAATCCAGAATTGAGTTACAACCGCTCATAAAAGCCCCTGCCGAACTTGAAAAAAATCAGGCCGCCATTCTGGAAGCATTAAATCTGCTACCTGATTCGGCCTTACAAACCAACTCAACAGGTACTTTAGCCGGCTGGATGTCTTTAACCTCCATTTTGAAGAAAATAAATCAAGCTGATTTTAATGCTCAAATCAACCAATGGCGCGCAACTTTTAAGACACATCCTGCTGACTTAAGTTTCCTGAATCACAGCTCGGACGTCGTCGAAAACACCCCAACATCTAAAACAGTCGCACTATTTCTGCCTGAATCAGGACCATTTATTCAGGCTGGCAAAGCCATACGCGCAGGATTTATTGTAGCATCTAACCGAAGTGACAGCAGGCCTAAACTAAGCTTTAAGTTTTACGACAGCGAACAAGCAACTCCACAAGCACTCTATAATAAAGCTGTCACAGAAGGCGCTCAATTAATCATTGGTCCGCTTGCAAAAGAACAAATCCAGAGCATGGTCGACACGGTTACCCTTAACGTACCCGTGCTGGCCTTAAACCATATTCCCGGCCTGCAAAAAGTTCAGCTCTACCAATTTAGCCTCAGCCCACTGGACGACGCCGAGCAACTCACCCACAAAGCCTCAACAGACGGACACAAAAAAGTGCTGATGCTTATGCCTGATAACTCCCCAGGCAACCGGATAACGACTTATTTAACGGAAGACTGGCAAAACCAGAACGGCTCTATTCTGGAAGTACAAACCTATAATCCTAAAGAAACAGACTTTTCATCCCCTATTCAAAAACTGCTCAACCAGGACGAAAGTGAACAGCGCTATCATAAAATTCTGGCAGTACTGCCCGGCTTAAAATACACACCTCGCAGACGTCAAGATGCTGATGCCATCTTTTTAAGCGCCTATAGTGCCGAGGCGCGCTCCATTAATCCACAGCTTCAATTTTATCAGGCTGGCGATATCCCCGTTTATGCGATGCCTAACGTTTACACCGGACAAATCAATACATCACTTGATGCAGACCTTAATAAAATAACGTGTTGCGACACCCCTTGGTTATTGAATAATACCGATCAGAGAGAACTGGGCATGGACGCGCTAAAAGACACTTGGAAGCAATTTCCCAGCGCTTATTTACGTCTGATTGCCATGGGTATTGATGCCTACAACTTAGCTACACATATCGAAAACATTGAACTCAGCCCCTATCCAGGCGCAACCGGCATTCTGTCTTTGACCACCGATCAGCGCATTCAACGCAGACTGACCTGCGCAATATTTAAGGACGGACAACCAGAAGTTGGAGACGAGTATCAAAAAACCGCTCCGCTCCCTGATAAAGAAACCACACTCAACCATGCTGTTTACTAAACTCAAGGCAAAAGCTGCGCATCTAATGCGCGGGGAAAGTGCCGAACAACAAGCACATGACTTTCTTGTTAAAAATGGACTAAAACTGGTAAGTAGGAATTTCCGCTGCAAACAGGGAGAACTCGATTTAATAATGATCGACCAACAAACCCTGGTTATTATCGAAGTGCGCTTCCGTAAAACAGATAAATTCGGTAGTGCTGCAGAGAGCGTTACTCGAACCAAACAATCCAGAATCATCGCAGCAACTCATGTTTATCTTTCCTCCCAAAAAATCGACCGACCTATCCGCTTTGACGTTGTTGCAATGTCCGGCAACGGCAACATAGATTGGATAAAAAATGCCTTTTAAATCCATTCACAGCCCAATTAGTTATGCACTGAAAACATACAAACTTGTAATTATGGGGTTTTTATTCGCAGATGCAGATGATAGCCTTTATAATCATGCCTTATGAACCTACAAAATCACATAAACAACCATTTCACACACAGCATCCTCATTCAGCAAGAGACGCTGACCAGTCTCGGCCAACTCATCGAATTTGCTTCACAACGACTTGTTGCAACCCTTCTTAATGACAAAAAAATACTCACTTGTGGCAATGGCCGGTCGTCAGCAGTTGCCCAGTTACTGTCCTCGGCAATGCTTAACCAACACGAACGTGATCGACCGTCATTACCCGCTATAGCCCTAACCACTGATATGACCACCATCAGCGCCATAGCCAATGACTATCATTTTGATGATATCTTCGCCAAACAACTTAGGGCACTTGGACAAAACGGCGATATATTAGTCGCTTACACCGATGGCAATAACTCAGCCAATATCGCCAAAGCTATTACAACAGCGCATGATAAAGACATTTGCATCATCGCCTTAACCGGCAACAAAGGAGGCATGATTGCACCGTTACTTCTTGAAACAGATATAGAAATTCGCATACCATCAAACTCGAGCATTCATATCCAGGAACTTCACATCATGATTACTCATTGTTTATGCGACTTGATCGACCATCAATTGTTTGGCGGCTAAATAATTTTTTTGAATCAAACATTGGCCATTTTATTTAGCAACTGATACTCAACTGATTGCTTGGGTACTTCCTGTTTTTTCCAATCAAACACTTATCCGATTGAAAAACTAAAATCCAATAATCAACGCTATTAAAATTCTATTTTTATCTGCCATCCATATTGCCTGTCTGCCTATATAACAGTGGTTGCCCCTCGTTAAGTTTTGCTGCAGCAACGACCTTACAAACAGCAATTTTATGATCGCCAGCATCAGCATAATGACTGACCTGACAATCAAAATAAGCCAGACTTTCAGATAAAATTGGCGCACCAGTTATATCTTTTTGCCATTTAAAACCGGCCATTTTATCTTTCCCTGACTGGCCAAAATGCTTGGCTATCGCATATTGATCCTGACCCAGAACATTGACGGAACAAACACCGCCGACTTGCAACAATTGATATGAATAATGTTCAGGATTAATACTGATCGCCAGTAATAAAGGCTCGAAAGAAACCTGCATCACCCATGCAGCAGTAAATGCATTTTGATGACAACCATCACTGACGCCAATGACATAAACACCATGACTGATCTGTTTAACCAAATCTCCAGTCATAATTAATGATTAATGCACCAAATTTATTCGCATCGACAAGTCAACTGCTCTGACATGTTTGGTTAAGGCACCAATGGAAATAAAATCGACGCCGGTGTTGGCAATTGCCCTGATATTACCAAGATCAATATTGCCGGAAGCCTCAAGCTTTATTGTTTGCCTATTTAACTTTACCGCTTCGACCATATCTGCAAGACTAAAATTATCCAGCATAATCCTGTCGGGCTTTGCAGCACTCGCCTCCAGAAACTCCTGCATGGATTCAACTTCTACTTCCACAGGAGCTTTGGTAAGCTGACGTGCCAAAGAAACTGCCTGGGCGATCGAACCGGCCGCAATAATATGATTTTCTTTGATTAAGACACCATCATACAAACCGATCCGATGGTTATAACAACCGCCACAGACAACCGCATATTTTTGTGCATTTCTCAGGCCGGGAATTGTCTTACGGGTATCCAACACCTTGCAGCCCGAACCGGAAACCGCATCGGCATATTTTCTGGCAATCGTTGCTGTAGCAGACAAAGTCTGCAATAAATTTAGCGCAGTACGCTCCCCAGTTAGCAAGCTTCTGGCAGAACCACTGAGTCGGCATAAAATCTTATCTTTACTAACTGCCTCACCTTCTGACGCAAACCAGTCAATCTTGATATTTATGTCCAATTGCTTGAATACCGCCTCAAACCAAGCCTGGCCACAAAGCACGATATCTTCACGTGTTATTACTTCAGCTTCTGCAGTCATTGCTACCGGGATGATAGCTGCCGTTATATCGCCGGAACCGATGTCTTCTTCGAGATATCGATTTATCTCTGATATATTTATTTGCTCTGTCATAAGCCTGTCAATTTGGAAAGTACGCGTTCAGTGATAGTTTTTTGATCCATTTTAACAATAGCTGCCTGCCCTAAACGGAGTTTTTCAGCCAACTCGACCGTTTGAATTTCAACTATTTTTTCTCCATTTTTTCCGACAAAAACCATACTATCCATTAAGTCATCCTTCCAGATAAGCTTACCCCATTGCCTTGCAGATTCACTAGTAAAGGCAACCCAGCTCTGCTCGGGAAGATTTTGTGCCTGTACTGAACTCGAATCTGCTATGCTCTGGATTTTTTCATTCTCAGCTACTAATTTATCCTCACTAACATCACTTAACGTTTTTCTAGGTTCCTTTTTATCCATCAAAATGATGTGCCATACTGCCAGATCTTTAAAAAAGCGTGCCTGAGTAGGTTTATCGTATGAAATCAGCTTCAAACCCTTTCTTAATTCCGTAATCAGCCCTGGCAACAATTTTAATAACTGTTTTCTTGCCTGCTCGTCGACCGGCGGCATCACGCTAATAATCAACTCATCCATGGCCTGTATTGATTTTACCCACTGTTCCGGCTGTTCATCTTTACATTGATAAACAGCAAGCAAAACCTCAGACCAAACATTTCGCAGAAAATTAACTATCGTTTGCGGTAGCGCTTTGCCTTTAAGGCTATTTTCGATGACATCAGAAATATCTTTTCGAATTGCTCCCAAGGCTTGCCGATGATTCAACAGTTCCCTGACGCTCGCTTCGATATGCTGACTACGCTGATTTTGCTTGTTAATATAACTTAAAAAATCACTCGCCTCTGTACACCAAACCGAAAAATCAAAACCACTTTCCTTAGTTATTTTTGTAACCGAACTTTCAATTCGTTGCTGAATTAACTGGTCATCATACTCAGTCTGAGTTAAAAAAAGTCCGGCAGAAAACAAGTTATCCAACAATTGCCTAACCGGATTATCCTGATGTGTAATAACACTGTATCGCCCCAAAGAAGCAGCTGCCATAGGTATTTCAAGCTTCAAAAAGTATGTTTTTAAACCACTATCAAGTATTTCATCTCGCTCAATTTCATCAAAAATCAAAGCCACCAAATCAAGTAAATCCTCATCCTGTTGAGTTAGATTATTTACCTTGTCTCTAAATCCAAGCTCTTTCAGTTTTTTGACCACTCGCCATTTTAAAGGCAATTTTTTTTCACCCGACTCGCTATCTTCATTAAATTGCTGAAGAATTTGCAAGGCGTTTTTTATTTCAAAGTGCTCATAAAATATATTCAGTGTAACTGGCATTAAATCATAAGCAGAGGGTGCGTTAGCCATTCGCCATTGTTCCAGTTTTTGCTGCAATAACTTGAACTCCTCATCGGGTTGCTCGACACTCGCCTGCGTTGACTCAACCTCTTCGTTAATCTCGCCCACTAAATAGCTCTGGGCATAACGTCGAGACTCTACATTGGCAATAAAGCTTGCATCTTCAGAGGCACTTTTCAGCAGGGCAAAGTCTGTAGTGTTGCAAAGTTTAATAAGCTCATGATAAACAAATCCTAACTGCATAAAAACATTGGCTTCAAATACCTTATACAGGGCAATGCGGCTATCTGAAGTTAACTGTAAGGGCTTTATGACCTCAACCAAGGTAAGAATCAATTTTTCCGGAAATATGGGATTTTGACTGCGGGCAACCGTCTGCTTACCAGGGGAAACCGTAATATACTTATTAAGACTGGCCAATTCCTCATAAAATAAATTCTGACACTGGCTAATAATCTGGGTCACAGCCTGATTTTCTTGGACCGTATCATCGCTACTTAATGAAAGATTCGAAAAATCCAGTTTTCCAGCCGGACTATTTGCTGTTATTTGATAACCCAGCTCAAAACTCTCGCTAACCTTGAGCAAATAGTTTTTCTTAAGCTCCTTCCGAACTGAATGAAGATATTCCAGTAATTTTATATATTGTTCTTTACTGATTTTTCCCCGGTTTTTTCCTAAATGCACACCCACTTCAAGATCAATTCGGCTACAACAATCATCAACGACTTGCTCAAAATGCTGAAAAAAAACCAATTTGATTTTACCTAAAATATCGGTCTTATTTGCCTTACTTAAACCTGAATTTAGTTGCTGCCGGTTATCCATAGCACTATTACCGTCTTCATTTAAAAATAAACTTGTCATAAGCTAGCACCCCAGTAATGTTTTGACCAATAATAGACGTAAATAAACTAAATACTGTATTTTAGTTCCGTCTTTTTATCCTTAAACTAGCTCATGAACATAAACCGACATTGGTTAACCGACATTACCCGAAGCACTACACCCAACTTTGATGAACGGCCTGATCCTGAAGATATTTCATTGCTGGTTATTCACTGCATCAGTCTGCCACCGGGGAAATTTGAAAACAAATATATCGATCAGTTATTTAACAATCAACTTAATGCTGATGAACACCCTTATTTCAAAGAAATTCATCAACTCAAGGTGTCTGCACATTTATTGATCAATCGTAAAGGAATTGGCGTTCAATATGTACCCTTTGACAAACGAGCGTGGCACGCCGGGAAATCAAGCTACGAAGGCCGCGAACGGTGCAATGATTTCTCGATTGGTATTGAACTTGAAGGCACAGAGCTGATCAATTATACCGATCAGCAATACCTTCAACTTGCAGCCGTGATTAACACCTTACTCGAAGCTTACCCCAAACTATCGAAGCAACGTATTACCGCACATAGTGATATTGCACCTGGACGCAAAACCGATCCAGGCGCAACTTTTGACTGGCAAAAACTATTAGAGCTATTGAAATAACGCTCTCTATAACCCGTTTTTATATTCACCACGAAAAATTAAACCTTAGTACTTCTTGGTGCTGAGCTATTTAAATCGTCTGTTTCGGCCTTGCCAAACCAAACGACTCCGCCAACATTAAAATTACTCCCAAAGTAATGGCAGAATCAGCAACATTAAAAGCAGGCCAATGCCAGTCCTGGTAATACACATCGAGAAAATCGATCACATAACCATAAGCCAAACGATCAATCAAATTACCAACAGCACCACCCAAAACCAAGGCCAAAGCAACAGCCAGTAAGGTTTCGTTTGTTTTCAGACGAGCCAGCCAAACCGCTATGACCGCACTAATTATTAACGCCAATCCGGCAAAAAACCATCGCTGCCAACCACCGGCTTCACTGAGAAAACTGAATGCAGCTCCCGTATTGTGTACATAGGTCAGCCTAAAAAAAGGCATAATCTGTATTGATTCATAAAGCTGCATGGAACCCGCTATGAAAAGCTTGCTAATTTGGTCAAGTACCACAGCCAGCAATGATAGCCATAACCATTTCAACATAATAAAATCACGCATAAAGTCGATGTTCGCCAGCGCCCGCCACATTTTCAATGCAACGACCACACAACTCGGGGTGTTCGGCATGCTTACCCACATCAGGCAACTGGTGCCAGCATCGTACACATTTTTCATGCTCGGAAACGACAACGTTTAATTTAATGCCATCAAGTTCGGTTTGAATTGCCTGTTCAGGTGCATTCGCTTCAGCCATGACCGAGGCATTAGAGGTAATAAAGATAAAATGCAGCTCATTTGACAACTGGCTTAAAACATCAAAAAATTCGGCATTACAGTACAGCTCGATTTCCGCATTTAATGAGGAGCCTATGTCACCTTTAGCCCTGCTTTTTTCAAGCTCCTTGCCAACAGCGGCGCGAACCGCCATTATTTTTTGCCAAGACTCACGGTTTAATACCGCATCATCATCGAGCTTAACCAAGCCTTGATACCAAGTCTCCAGAAACACCGACTCACTCCGCTCTCCGGGCAAATATTGCCAGATTTCATCGGCCGTATAACTGATAATCGGTGCCAACCAGCGCGTTAATGCTTCCAGCACATGGTACATGGCCGTTTGTGTTGAGCGCCGCGCCAAACCATCCGCTTTGGCGGTATATTGCCGGTCTTTGATAATATCCAGATAAAAACCGCCCAAATCAATCACACAGAAATGATGAACTTTTTGAAAGATTAACTGA
>CAIKYI010000762.1 GCA_903831545.1 uncultured Methylobacter sp.
CTGATGAACCATTGCGAGCTTTAATAAAATGAACGGCAGCTATGGGGTGTTCGCAACATGTTATGACTGACCGGTTTAGGGAAGCTTAAAATCATAGCCGACCGACAGGTATGGGTCGAGACCTGCCCGACAGACTAATTTAATATTCAACAGGTTTTATACGAACTCTAAGGTTAATCCCGTTAGTGCTAGCACCTGTAAATTTGTGCATGTATTGAGATGCACATTCCTTACCAATAGCCCACCTGTCTCTTTCGGGTGTACCCCCATCCCTACCTGCCATTCTGAACCTGCAAACCGTGAGCGAAGTACTTAGCGCCGAGCGCTGGGTGCTTCGCTGCCGACGGCACCTCCTTAAAGCGATAACCAAGGTGATGAATGCCGTGGTCTTAACGTCAGCGCCAAGACTCCGTGATACCTATTCATATGGGCATTCAACACGGGGATTGTGGTCGCTGCGCTCCCTTGTTGATAGCTGAATGACCTACGGCCAGCGATCCACATCAGGCTGCTGTCCATTATATCAACCTATCGCATGAGGTGGCGCTTACTGCGCATCATTGCCAGCGATGGAGGCTGGAGTACAATACTGAGATTGTTACAAGATTCTGCATAACAGGGGTAAACATGAATCTGGATAGTGCACTGCAAGGACACATTGACTGGAAAATAAAATTCCATAATGCCATCTCCAAGCAACGGAATATGGATGCTGAAGCTATGTCTAAAGATAATTGCTGCGAGCTTGGCAAGTGGTTACACGAGGAAGGGAAAACCAAATACAGTAGCCTGCCAACTTATACCGCAGCCTTAACTAAACATGCAGAATTTCATGTTGAAGCCGGTAAAATAGCCTGTGCCATTAATGCAAAGAAATATGCTGAAGCAGAGGCTATGCTTGATTTTGGATCTCCATTTGCCACCGCATCAAAAGAAGTTGGGATTGCCATCATGCATCTCAAAATCGAAGCGTCTATCATTTAAACCTTAGCCGCTAATGCCGAGAACCGTTCCGGTGGTCGGATCTGAATACTGATCTCGCAGTAACGGGTACAAATTTCTGAGAGCTTAGCACGTCGCTCCAAGTGCCGAGCCCCGTTCCGGAGGTCGGTTTCCAGATATGGGCTACCGGGCACTTCGAGCGAAGCACTCAGGACAAGCTCTAAGGCTGATGGGCGTAATTGAGCAGTAACTTTGTAACATTTAATTTTCTCGAATGTTACCAAAAATGTTACCTCTAAAGCTTTGTTAAATAAGGGCTGCAGAGGTTTGTAACTTTGTAACGTCTTTTTTCTTAATATTGTAAAAATAAAATATTAAAAAATAAGTCAGGAGAATACACAAAAAAATATATAAGTGGAATTTACCAAAAAGAATGTTACAAAGTTACCAATGTCATCAAGGCCTCACCAATCATGGCCTACAGCGGTAACAAGCTTGTAATAAATATTGTTACAAGCTTGTTACCTTGTTACAAAAACTAACTATCTAACTGATTAACTCTCCTTGGCCGCTTTTGGTTTTAATTTTTCCTTTCTTTCGATCTCTTTCTGCTCATCATCCAATAGTTTTTTTTTCAACTTTATTTTTACTCCTTCCTGAATAAGCGCAAGATTTTTTTCATTAATTGTTTCAATAGATTCTTTACCTGGTTTCGGCCTAATTGACAATTTGGTAATGAGTTTCCCTGCATTGCCATCAGTGGCTTTTAGAAGCATACCCCTGAGTGTTTCGTTTCCGACTTTGTATGACTTTGTCTGCCAATCCTCAAGCAAAGACATTGCATTGAGAATTTCACTTTTCTTGCGCTTGATAGTTACTTTTTCAGAGTGAGGGACGTTTTCCTCAATCCAGTCGTCAATCAGTTTGGTTGGGGCTGTTAATAACAGGTGGCCTTGGTAAAGCTCTATTCTTGATGTAATGGATTTCCTGCCAGGGTATGGGGATCCCTGTTCCTTATACTTAATCATATATTCAAGAATCTCGGCAGCTATTTCGTCAACTGCTTCCGATAGTCTGCCAAACTGTTTGCCAATACCATATTTACTGTGAAAGCCAGCGAGTTGCCCGCCAGATTCCTTGCAAGCCTGATCACGGCCCATAGCCACGAGTTCTTCTGCTTTTTTGTTAAAGTGTCTTGCTATGTAGCCAGCAAGACTTTCGCAGTATTTAGTGCTGCCAACTTCGATGAAATTACTTCGGGTCAAGATGGAGTGTTTTCCTCGAATGATAGACATGCGGTTACAAAACTGATCCTCAACGCCATGGGATCCCACCAAGCTCTCGACAGACTCGGCGGATAAAAACAGCTTGGTAAATACCTCAACTTTACAGGTCAGTTGGTGTTTGGGCGCCAATGTAATTTCGGATTGCAGCTGTTTAAGTTCTGACTTGACACTTTTAAACTCATCGATAGAAGCTACCCAAGGGCGTTTAAAGTCAGTCGCGCATCTGCCCACCGGTTTGCCTTCAAAAAAAGCTTCAATCTCTTTTACAGATAAGCCAATATTGGCGTGAATTTTGTCCAGCGCACCGATAAATAGCCCTTTGCCCCAGTCACTATCCGCCCAAAGCCAAAGGTATGAGTGCTTCCGGTCACCGGCGAAACGTGAGTAACAGATGAAATCCAGCACCTCGTCCAGTTCCGGGAAGTGCTCTTTGTAATCCATAATTACCGTTTCATCCACTGCGAATTCTGGAAAGGGTTTGTGTGTAAAAATCACCCGGACATGTTCATCCATCAACTCCATTTTTCCTGTATTCGCAAAAGGATCGACCCTATATTCCAACGTGGTGCGTTGGTTAAAAAATTTCAGGTGTGAAAGTAACGCATTGTGAGTTGCTTGACAAATCAACTTGGCATCCTTTGCGGTGACTGCTGTTGCTTTGATAATTGTATTTAATACTTCAGTGTTGCAGGGTGATTGGAATGCCTTGTTGCAGAACAATGGAAAGTCCGCTGCAGTGCATTGAAGGAGATCGCCGCTGTCTTTGGCACTAAATAAAAAGATCTTTGATTTGTCAGGCTGCCAAAATGCGCTCTCAATACCATTGGCAATGGGTAGCAAATAAATAGCAGACTCTACTAGTGTTTGATATTGCTCGTGTTGGATATTGGCTTGTTTCAATACGCTCATAATAGTAAAAATAGCCGATTCTCTAACTTGACCGGCAGCGATTATACTGGACTCCGATACTTCAAAATCTACCTTATATTTGGCAACACTTTTTGCAATTCCTTCTACCTCAGAGTCGTCAAGCGGAGGAGAGCAGTCGCTTTTATTTTTGACTAATAAAGCCGCTAGAATACTCTCAAAATCTGCCCCCTTGGACCGTAAGCCACCAGCATAGCTTGTGAGTAGGGTGTTTCTTCCACACTTTGCACGTGCTCCTATGGGGCGTCTATGATGCTGTGATTTTGGTTCTGAGTGTCCGGTCACGTCAGCCTCAAACGCTTCCATTAACTGATCATGTGTATAACGAAGAGTCTCGTTAAGGTTGATCAGCTTAGACAGAATCGGGTCTCCTTTTTGATGGAGGAAGCCCGGAATACGCATGACCCGCGACAGATTACTGACAACCATGTCAGAACCGTATTTTAGGGCTATGGTCTGTTGCATGGGTGTAAAGCTAGTCAGTGGAAAATCACCATCAACAAGCCAATAAACATGAACCTTATTATCCGTTGAAGACTGGATAGTGATGCTTGGCGGCAATGCAAATGATTCGGGGATATCCGTACCGTCAAAATCTGCGAAGACTGCGCGTACTTTGGAAATTGCATCATCAGTCTGCCCACCTTCGTTGACGACAACAAACACACCCGCACCTCGATCATTTAGATCGACCAGTTGCTGTTCCAGATCTTCAAAGTTACCGGGTATTGTTCGGTTCAGTCCTTTCTTCGATTTATCACGGTCACTGAATGTCCTGAACTCTGTAGGCCCCCCTAAAGCTTGTAAAAACTGTCGGGCTTCCTCAATATTTTGCTTTGCAGTCAGGTTAGTACTACCTGATATCGATATAGTATTGAGATCAGTGCGTAATACTTGCTTCAGGCTTACTGTATCTGTAGAATCACAATCGGTATTCATTGTGTTATGTCCTTTCGTCATCTCGACGATGGGGTTTTGGGATGCTGCCTGGCCGGGCAGCGTTCTATTTTTTTGATCTATCATTTTAATTTCCTATATGTAATAGGATCGCACTCATGCGCAATCGCGAAAAGGTTCCTCTGTCCAAATTATTTGAATAGAGGTTTCAAGCCCTGCACCGGTATCGATAAATA
>CAIKYI010000763.1 GCA_903831545.1 uncultured Methylobacter sp.
GGGCGGACATTTCCCTGGCGCTTAAGCCCCCACATATCTGAATAAAACGATCAGCTCGCGTCGACTTTCCATGATCAATATGCGCGATAATGGAAAAATTTCTTATATGTTTTAAATCCACTGTGTTTCAACTTGTTATGATAGTGTTAAGGCATTGTGCCAAGCATTGCACTTTTCGTTAGCTGCTCATTATATCAGATTTGGGGTTATAAAAGGGTGTGATTAAAAGTGAGAAAGATTTTATTGTAGCCAAGTTAAAAAGATGCCCAAAAGCCCGTTATCTCTGCCAAGCGTACAACACGAGAATTGTAAAGTGACTACTCGACCGAAGTCCTGCCTACAGTAACACCTAACCAGCTATAGATTCGTTTAACCAGTAAACCTTCATCATGCAAATAAGTACTCGCTTCATCATCAATTTTAATTTGTCGGTAAGCGGTGTTTTCTTTCGCTGACAGACGCCGGTTCCTTGCGCTTTCTGTGACGTCCGGCAAATCCAGAGCACCATAAATATCCAGCATGGGAATTTTAATTTTATTGATGAAGTCCAGTGTCCGGGCTGCCTTGTTTTCCGTAGACGGCACAGACAGACTAATGGCCACCAGTGCTTTGATATCTGAGACCTGCTCACTCTGAGCATAAACCGCCATCAAAGCTCCCAAGCCGTAACCGACAACAACGATGTTTTCGGCGCCATTTGTTTTTGCATAGTTAATTCCGGCTTTTATTCGCGCCAAAGCTTCCGGAAACAAGCCATAATAATCATCTATGCCAACGCCTGCTTCCCGCAATGGCATTTGCAGGGCAAGCGTTGCCCAATCATGCTCAGGTAAAAAAATCCTTAAGCCATAAATCAGCGATGGTTGATTGGGATGCCCGCCCAGATCATGAAGAAGAATAACAGTTCCCTTGTTGGTGACTTTTTCAGTTTGGGTATAAAGACCAAGAAACTTCTTTCCCTCAACGTCCAGCGATACCGATTTACCGATGGCCAAGGTCTTGGCAATACCATCAGCAAACTCGGCTTCCCGATTTTCATCACTGGCAAAACAGGCACTATCCAATAACAGAAAAAAAATAAAAATAATAACCCGGCGCATCATTGGCGTCCGTAAAAATCACTAAACTTATATAATTCATGTGCGTGGCGTAGCAACACCATAATGATTGATGCAACAGGCAAAGCCAGCAAAATACCCAAAAAGCCGAATAATTGCCCGCCAGCCAATACCGCAAACATGACTGCAACGGGATGCAAGCCAATTTTATCGCCCACCAACATTGGTGTTAACACCATGCCTTCCAGCGATTGACCGATGACAAAAACAATTGCGACCGGCACCAGTTGTATTAACTCATGAAACTGTACCAGAGCCGCCACACAAGCAACAACAATACCAACGATAGACCCCAGATATGGGACAAAGCTCACCAAACCGGCCAGCATGCCAATCAGCAAGGCCAGATCAAGTCCGGTCATCCACAACCCAATACTGTATATACAACCCAAAGCCAGCATGACGTAAAACTGCCCCCGCACAAAGGCAGCCAAAACAATATCAACCTCACTGGCAAGTTTGGTCGTAGTGGGCACAATTCTTCGAGGTAACAAATCACGTATTTTTTCGATCAGGTCATCCCAATCGCGCAATAAATAAAAAGTAACCACGGGAATTAACAACAGGTTCATCAGCCATTCTGCTATGACGCCTCCAGATTGGGAAACAGAGCTTACTAATGCTGCTGCAATTCCTCCAGCCTGTTCCCAGTGACTTTTAACAAGATTAATAATTTGACTGAAATTAACCGGCCTGATGCCCGAATGAAAGCGTTTTTGTGTCCAGGGAATGACTGTTTCATTTATCCAGGTAATATAAGCGGGCAGATTACTTAAAAAATGTTCAACCTGAGACTCCAAAAGTGGCACCAACAACAGTAATACCAGCACCAGGATCATGGTCATCACTGAAAAAACCACTAACACAGCGTTGGTTCTGGATAATCGATAGGTTTCAAGCTTGTCAGTTAGAGGGTCACCAAGGTAAGCCAGCATCGCCGCAAAAGCAAACGGCAGCAACACGGGCGCCAACAAGTATGCCATGCAGGCTGAACCTGAAATAAAAGCAAAAAGCAGCCATTTTTGTGAGTCGGTCATGGTAGAACCTTAAGGGAGGATTTATATTTGGCTAGCAAATATATTCAGAGTAACAGCTAAAGAGCTGACATATTAAAACTTTTTATGGGTCCCAAAAATAACAAAGGGCACGAAGTATAAAAACCTAGTGCCCTTTGTAGTGTTTTTTTGGATTTATTTTTTAAATCAGATATTAATCATTAAACAGTGTAAAGAACCACAACAGCAGTTACTACCACCACGACAGCAAACGCTAACAGGATGATACCTTTCTTGTTAAGTAATCCAGTGGCGTTGTCTTCCAAAATCTCCACGCCTTCAATATGCGCATTGATAGCTTTATATTTGCCCCGGTTATCTTTGGCAATCTGGTAATAAATAACATCTCCAGTCACCGGTCGACGACTCGTTCCCTTGAGCGCCGAGATATGTATAAAAATATCTTTTCCACCGTCATCAGGACTGATAAAACCAAAACCCCGATCTTCTTTCCATGTTTTTAAAGCTCCTTTAATCAGTGTTTTTGTCATCTTAATTTCTTTTTTTAATTTTAACCTTAGCCACATAAATGCAACACCCGGACGTTAGCCTTGTGGTATCGACGTTTTAAAGGACTGCGCTTTCAAAATCTCCTGCAAAAACCCCGCTCCTTTCGACACAGACTACCTTTCACTCAATCAATCCATTGGCCTGCACAATGGATGAAGAAACGGGTTGAATCGATAAATCAACGCATGATCCAACCAGAATTCCTTTAAGCCTTGAGAATAACGATTCTATTTAAGCGACTATTAGAGGAATAGCCCCTATATTTTTTTCTTGATGACAACCTTATCATCAATAATTAACTCCGTGATTCCGCCCAGAGCAGCGTGCAATGTACAAGATGCATGTTTAAACCCACCTTTATCACCATTTTCACCCACCCATTTTAAAGTGACATAAGTTTCTTTATCACCTAAGACTTCACTTGGAAAAAACACTTGCTCCCCAGTTTGCTGTTTAATTATCGGTGGGCATTTGTCACTTGCCATCGATTGCATTGCAACATTATTTCTAATTTTTGCAGCGGCTTCAACTTGATCAAGGGGCTGCTTTTCTTTACTTAAACCAACAAAAACAAAACCGATGATAAAAACACCAACTACAGCCAACATAATTTTTTGCACTTCAGACATAACACTTCTCCTTACTGTGACAACGAAAAATCATTTTACAGGTTGACTGACATAATTACCTCAAAATACTTACAATCAATCTGTTCGCCATGAATCTTTCTAAAACTCAATTCCTTGCTCGGCCTTAATTCCCTGTTCATAAGCGTGTTTTATTTTGGTCATTTCGGTTACGGTATCAGCACAACTGATGACTTCGGGCGAAGCATTTCTCCCTGTCATAATCAAATGCATCCAGGCCGGTTTTTCATCGCGAATAAAGTCAGCTATTTCCTGTCCTGAAATCCAATTATAACCACAGCAATAATTTATCTCGTCGAGCAATACAACATCAAATTCTTCCGAGAGCATTTTAGCCTTACTAAATTCCCAGATTTCTCTACTGGTTTTAATATCCTGCTCAGGATTTTTAGTGTCCCAGGTAAAACCGTCACCCATCGCATGCCATTCAATATTATCAAACCGTTCAGCGGCTTTTTGTTCGCCGGTTTGCCATTGTCCTTTAATATATTGAATTACACAGACTTTCATACCCCAGCCTGCCGCGCGAAAAACCATACCCAAAGCACTGGAGGATTTTCCCTTGCCAGTACCGGTATTGACCAAAACCAATCCGCGTCGCCTATCTCTTACTTTCATATCCCCATTCCATACTTGTAAATTACATAAGACCTCGCCTGCCTTACATCGAAAAGCATTATCACCCGAATTTACGTCAAAACAAATTCAGGTTCAGATCTATATGCTCCGTTCTGCAATTCAAGATAGTAAAAATATCGCACATATCAGCCTACCGAAGTTGCAAGAAATTTGCCGACGGCTGAATTTATCTAAATACCATTTATGTTTCTTGCCATACTTTTGACTACCCGGTTCGTTATCCGACACGTCACTAGCCGCTACGATTATGGCTCACCCAAGCACCAAGCTTTTTCTACTTGCGTCAACTTGCTCACCATAACTAGTCAGGATCGCTCTGTTGGCAAATATCTTGTCGTTCTCGAAAGTAGGCATTGACAATGCCCGCACTTAATTGGAGTCATACCACTGGATTGGTTGACTATCGGCCGTAAACAAGCAGAGCAGGTGAAATAACATCTCCAACCCGCTCCACTCATTAAACCGAATGTTTTTGTGATTTTATTGAATACCCTTTTTGCAACCTACTTGATTTTCTTTAACCACTCTTGAACAACCGGCCAGCCATCAGTTAGCCATTTGTCAAAGGCATAAGCCGTTGCCAGTTTAAGCTGCTTTGTAAACAGTTGAAGATAAATCAAAGTTCTGTCAGCAAAGGACGCTTCTGTGCTATCACGCAGTTGTAAATAGCGCGCACCAAATCCATTAATAAACACCGGTTTGAAAAGCCACATCTCAAGAATTGAGGTCACCCACATAAACATAAAGGAAACGCCCATACCCATCCCTGCAAAAATAACCAGCCAGGCAAACATTGGATGAACTTTAGTCAACCACCAGGACAATATATCGGCCACCAGGAACACGTAAGGCATACCTATGGCAATACATTTATATTGCGTAGTAGTCGTCTCTGAAAAACTAAAAATCAGCCCGACAAACATAAAAATAAAACTGATGCCAAACATATGAACGTGCGAAACCCGTGTCAAAGACGCAAAAGTAGCGCCCGTGTCTTGGGTACTTAATGCTTTTATGCCCTCAAAATCAGTAAAATCGGGTATTCCGGAGGCTTCTTTGTTATGGCACATCACACAACGGGTTGCTATTATTTTATCGATACCGTCGCCGGTATAATCTTTAAAATCTGCTCCTGATCTAACCCATTCCATAATCTTGAAGCGCTCCTGTTCAGGTGCATTTTCCTTCATAGAGCCGTTCAATTTCTGCTCTAACACTGTTCCTGAACGATTGCCGTAATAACTGTAAACAATATCATCAACCGACAACCCGAACTTCCCATCGGCCATGCCATGCGTAAATAATATCTGGATTAATGCAAACAGATAGCCGATACCAACCGTACACAGATAACCGGTGAATAATACCTTGACAGGGGCATCGTGATCTTTTAGAGATGTGTATTTTGTTGTCATAATATCGATTAATAATTTATTAAGTTAAAGGTTTAATGCGAATTCTCATATCTCATAGATCAAACAGAATTATAGACTACCTTTATATCGATTTTTTGCAATTCAATGAAACGGTTTTCTATTAATCTTGTTGTTTTACTCTCAAAGCCCTGGCTTTAATATAAAAGTGAGTGATTGTTTATAAAAAACTTATATCTCAAAGACACCTGTAACATGAGTGTTTTTTGAGCACAGTTCTGATCTCGGTATTATACTGATCTGATACATCAGCGAGAGATTCAATGAAATTATTAGCCGGTTTCCGTCAAACAGGCGTCGTTGCCGCACTGGGTTCTGCCATTTTATTCGGCATCGGCACTCCGCTTGCAAAAATGCTACTTAATAGCGTGAATCCCTGGATGATGGCTGGCCTACTCTACCTCGGCTCAGGTGTCGGACTTGGCTTATACCGGTTTTTTTGTAAAGCACCTGCCGTCAAACTGCCTCGCTGTGAACTGCTATGGCTAATTGGTGCCATTACGACGGGCGGCATAATCGGCCCAGTATTATTGATGCTGGGTCTGGTCGGGATGCCCGCATCGGGTGCCTCTCTATTACTCAATACCGAAGGGGTATTCACTGCGCTATTGGCATGGTTCGCCTTTAAAGAAAATTTCGACCGACGGATTTTTCTGGGAATGGTTCTTATTATGGCGGGAGTTACGGTTCTGAGTTGGCCCCAGGACGCCAGCTTTAAAGGTATTTTACCTTCATTGGCTATTATTGGAGCCTGTTTCATGTGGGCGATCGACAATAA
>CAIKYI010000764.1 GCA_903831545.1 uncultured Methylobacter sp.
CTCCGCCTATGCCTGAGTCTACCTCATCAAAAATCATGGTCGGGGTGGATTTATCACTGGAGGTGGTGACTTGAATTGCCAGGCTGATACGCGATAATTCGCCGCCTGATGCCACTTTAGCCAGTGGTTTTGCTGGTAGGCCGGGATTGGCGCTGACCAGGAATTCGATTTTATCAGTGCCGTTAAGTTTGGGCGCTTCACTATCCAGTGCGGAAATATCAACCAGAAATTCGCCTTGTGGCATGCCCAGTTCCTTGATCATGGCGGAAATTTTTTGTTGCAGTTTTTTGCCGACTAGCAGTCGTTGTTCGGTTAATTGTGCCGCGAGTTGGTGATATTGGGCAAGCAATTGTTGGACTTTGCTCGTTAACTCTTCAATGCGCTCACTGCTGTGGGCCAGTCCGTCCAGCTCCTGTTCAAGTTTGCCGACCAGTTCCGGTAATTGGTCTGGCATAACGTGATGTTTGCGGCTTAGATTTTGAATGATGCCGATCTGGTTTTCCAGTGTTTCAAGACGGTGCGGATCTGCTTCTTGTTGTTCAAGAAAGCGCCGCAATTGCAGGGCAGCTTCTTCGAGCTGTATCTGGGATTCAGAAAGCAGGGTGCAGATTTCGTTTAATTCCGGCGCGAATTGGGCAATGTGGCTCAGTTCACTAAGACAATGATTTAGCATTTGATTGACGGATTGCTGCTCGCTCTCATACAGTAAATCGACCTGGGCTTGGCCTGTACTTAAAATTTGACCTAGATTGGCCAGTTTGGCGTGTTCTTCGGAAAGTTCTGCGTAGTTGAAGTTGGCCATATCCAGTTGCTGCAATTCTTCCAGCTGATAGCGGAGCAATTCTTCGCGTTCGGTTTGGTCAACGCTTGATTTAATAAGGCTTGCCAACTCTTTGCTGGTTTGATGCCATTGTCGGTAACTCGCGTTAATGCTGTCCAGTAAGGGTTGATTTTTTGCGTAGGCATCCAGCAAACGACGTTGCTCGTCATTGTTAAGCAAGGTTAAATGAGCATGTTGGCCGTGAATCTCTACCAGTTTCTCGCTGAGTTCCTGTAATGCCTGCAAGGTCACGGGACGGTTGTTAATATAGGCTTTGGAGCGGCCATCGTGGTTAACCAGGCGCCTGATCAGGCATTGTTGTTCGGCATCCAGTTCATGCTCTTTAAGCCATTGCAGCGCTAAGGGCGCATCGGCCAAATCAAATTCCAGATTAATTTCGGCGCGTTTGCAATTGGGTCGCACGTAACCGGAATCGGCACGGTCGCCCAAGGCAAGTCCCAGAGCTGTTAATAATATGGACTTGCCGGCTCCGGTTTCGCCGGTCAGTACTGACATGCCTTTTTCAAGGTCCAGATCCAGCGATTTAACGACGGCAAGGTCGAGAATATTAAGATTTAATAGCATGAGGGTCGGTGTGGTAACCACTGCTCCAGTTTAATTTATTCCTGAGTATATAATAAAAATCATGACCTTCAGGATGTAAAATTCTAATCGGTTTAAGTTCTTTTTTAATCAATATCTTGTCGCTGATGAGTACCTCAGGTATTTCAATATGATCGCAAGTGACCAGGGCATTGATTTGTTTGGTCTGGCAAAAGCTTATTTCAATTTCAGCCGAATCGTCAATGACTATAGGCCTATTTGACAAAGTATGTGGATTAAGTGGCACCAAAACCAGCGCATTTAACGAGGGATGTATAATTGGCCCACCCGCAGACAGCGAATAAGCCGTGGATCCTGTGGGTGTAGAAATAATCAGCCCATCAGAACGTTGTGAGTTTAAAAATACATTATCAATCTTGGTGATAATTTCTATCATGCTGGGCGTAACCCAGCGGTGTATAACGACTTCGTTAACAGCGGTTTCTTCGTGGATGATTTGTCCGTCCCGGATGATTTTGGTGCGCAATAAATAGCGTTTTTCTTCAGTGAAATGACCTTGAAGAATCTGTTGCAGTTTGAAAATTAATTGGTCCGGTGAAATGTCCACCAGAAATCCCAGACGCCCCAGGTTGATACCAATCAGGGGAATGTCGTATTCGACAATGGCGCGGGCAGCAGCCAGAAAAGTACCGTCGCCGCCAACGGCAACAACCAGGTCACATTGCTGCCCCAAAGTATTTATGGGGCAGGATTTGACAGAGGGATTATCAAGAAAATGAGCGCTGTCTTTGGCAACAATGACTCTGTATTGGTGTTGCTTAAGAAACGCATATAAGACAGTCAATGTCGCGGCGATACTTGGATCGCTTGGTTTTCCTATTATGCCTATGGTCTTAAAGGGAGTCTGCATCGCAAGATAAAAAATCAAAAAATGAATTTGATTATACAAAAAAACGTGGACATGACTACGAGTATTACAGTTTTGTGGGAAATTTGTGTTTTAAAAGGACTGGTCTTGGTATTTGGTACGCTACTATTAATGCTGAATAGTTGCTATTTTGTTGAATAAGTCGTTTGATATGGCTTTTTTTTGATGCTTAAGTAGGTATTGATGATGTGGTTTCAAAGAGAGTTTTTGTTGTTGGAAAAAATGCGCGGATTTCATTTGATTACCGAAGAAATTTTGAGAGCCATTCCGGAAGTAGTCAACGTTGAATACGGATTGCTGCATCTTTTTATCAAGCATACTTCGGCATCGCTGACGATTAATGAGAATGCCGATCCTACTGTGCGTGAAGATTTGGAAAGACATTTTAATCGATTCGTACCTGAAGGTGCGCCTTATTATCAGCATGCCTATGAGGGGGATGATGATATGCCCGCACATATAAAAAATTGTCTTTTGGGTTCAAGTTGCAGTGTTCCAATCACTAAAGGGGCACTTAATTTGGGGATATGGCAAGGTATTTATCTCTGTGAACATCGAAATCAGGGAGGTAATCGGCGAATAGTGGCAACTATTCAGGGGCAGCCTCGCTCCACTACAAAAAAGTGATTCATCTTTTTTCATAGGGTTATACTCTGTGTTCAGGTTTTTAATTCTTGCTTTACAGTGAAAAGATCCATCAGGTAGTGCCTGATCTCATTGACAAAAACACCATGATTTATCTGGAGTCGCCTCAGGCAAGCTAAAAAAAGAACTTTAAGTTTATAAAGTCTGAAAATAGTTATGAGCAATGTATACACCTTACGGCCATATTTGCAGTTGTCTGAATGATCATTGTATCCAATGAAGGCTTTGTTAAAACAGATCTACATCGATTGCTGTTCGTTTATCGGGTTTCAGTATTGATTTAAGAATCAGAATCATAAAATAGGGTCTTTGTTGGGTTTTGAGACTGAAATGACCGTCATGAATGCTTACAAATACATCTGAAAAAGCTGACGCTTAGAATGTTTTATAATAGTAATATGACGAGGTATTTTGTTTCGTTTATTATTTTTATATTTATTAAACAATGATTTATTTGTTTTTATTGAATAAATTGTAAATATGGCTTGTTAAGTGCTTTAATTTTAAAACATGCATTATTTTAGTTTTGATATTGCATAAATGACTCGCTAATCTAAAATAATATCATCAGTTAAGTTGGTTTTGGCCATGGTTTTGTAAACTAAGTA
>CAIKYI010000765.1 GCA_903831545.1 uncultured Methylobacter sp.
TAAATTCTCTTTTTATCGCCCTGTCTTCGCGCTCGAGCGTCGAGTGGACGCTATTCTGCACCGAGAATGACATATCGCCGCGGCCGATGGTGCTCTTTATATCGCCGGCCGTATCGATATGCGGCTGGAGTTCATCGGCCTTCTCTTCTGATGTGAATATCTTGTAATTATCAAAAAATTCAGCGTCACCAATATTTTGTAGTTGAATTATTCTAATACCGTCAGCGACGTAATCAGACGATTTAAGGTTTGAGCCAAATGGCCCACCAATAAAACTCCACTTAATTTTTTTATCAGCAACATCGATGAGTTTGATTTCCTCCCATTCCCCCGCATCCCGAAACTCAGGAAAGCGCAACTTAGGCACGATGCCTGTATTCCCGTTCATTCAGTCTCCAGTGTATCGGGATTCTTGAGGATACTTTTTTCTGCCGAGGCCAGACGGCGTTCGACCTTTTTAACATCCTCGGCAGGCGACAGGCTTTCTGGACGGATACCGCGACTCAGCAGCGTTTGTCGTACTGCTTGATTATTGGTGACATGTTCTTGAGATATGGTTGGTTCGCTACGCATGTTTTGTTCACGCGCGTTGTGGATGGTAATCTCGGTAGCAAAGTCTTTAGCTTTTAAGATAATGGTGGGTGCAAAATCGGCTAGCGGTCGATTATCTGGAACCTGCCAATGTGCTTTCATGGCTTGAGTACTTCTGCCGAACAGGGCGTGATCACCTTTGCTGCGAATCAAGGCAAAATTCTGATTGCCGCCTGTTTGCTCATAGATAACATCTGACAATTCTCTCTCGGTATCAGACAATTTTTTGCGTGCTGAAACACGTTCTGCTTCAAGCAAGCGTTGCTCAATAAGTTCCGCCTTGCGGGTCTGCATGGCAAAGTAGGTCTGGGCAAAAGCGATTTCCTGCTTGGCTGAATTGCCATTTTGGGCAATTAAATAACAGGCATAACGCGTCAGCATGATGTCATTAATTTCACGCTGACTGCCAGAACCCAATTCAACCATTTTCCCGACATCGGCAAAATGGTCTAAAACCGAGTGCCCCGATAGCTCACAGGCAGTTTTTGCCTTAGAAATAACATTCAGAAAATTATCCCATTTTGAGTAGCCGAGCAAATACTGGACATCACGCGCCAGCCAGTATTCCACGCCGTTTTCGGTTTCCTGTGCATGGTCTTCAAAAGATTCTGTCATGGCATAAATCAGTTCATTCTGCATTAATACTGCTCCTTATTTAGCTGTGTACGTGTATGTAATGCTCTTACTATACCTTTGTCCCATGCCTCGCTGTGGAATTTGTGGCTAATGGTTATGCCAATCAAGGTTGTGTTGGATGTACCTACCTTATTCATACGCCGCCAATCCGGAAATTTCGCGCCCTAGTGCTAGTTTTTTTAGCAGTGGCACCAGGTCTTCCATTAAAGCCAATTCTTTTATGCCTCTTGTTTTCCAATTTAATGCCAGTGGTTCCAGCAGGTCGGTGAGTTGTTCACCATCAAAAATCATGCGGTACAGTATGCCATCCATAAAGGTTTGCAGGGCGTCACTTGCCAATCCGTGTTTTTCAGCCATTTGTGCCAGTTCGCGGGTGGCTTTTACGGCTTTAAAAGCCTGGTAACCTTCGCTAATATCGGTTTCACTTAAGGCTGTACCGGCTTGCAGGCTTTTGATGTAGTCGATAATGTCTTCGCGCTCGTCCATTAAATTGGCACTGGAACTGATCAGGTCAATCAGTTGCTCACGAGTCATTTTTTGTTTACCGGCTGTTTGCGTGGATTTGGCAATTAAAATTATAATGTAGTCGTAATCGATCACCGCCGAGGCAAATAACACAAATTCAAAATCCAGTTGTTGTACTGTACTACCGGTATCGCCACCTTTGCCTTGCTTGGCTTTAAGGCGCAGGGCGGTTTCCAGATACATGCCTTTAAAGGCTCGCAGGGTGTCAACCGGTAGCAGTGCCTCGATACTTTGGCCGTCTTCCACACTTATATCGGTATATTGATCGAGTTGGGTTTTTAGGCGCTGGACTTCTTTAAAATGGTTGATAAATTCGGCACGGGCGATATCGCCTTTAAGATTGGCCACTTCTGCCGGTGTGCAAGCCAAGCCCTGCGAGTGCATAAAGGTATCGAGTTGGGCAACGGCGGCTTCCAACTTGCCGATCACCACCGGTGCCGGGTCAACCAGCCAGATTTCTTTGGCACGCGCTTGGTCATTACCCGAAAAGAGCATAATGGCGTCATTTACCGCCTCTTCCTGCCCGCGAAAATCCAGCACATTGCCCCAAGGTTTGGTGTCGTTCAGCACCCGGTTGGTGCGCGAGTAGGCTTGAATTAAACCGTGATATTTGAGGTTTTTATCCACATACAGCGTGTTGAGGTATTTGGAATCAAACCCCGTAAGCAGCATATCGACCACGATGACAATATCGATTTTGTTTTTGTGTGGGTAATCCTGATTGGAATACTTTTGGTCTTTGATGCGTTGTTGCACGTCCTGATAGTAAAGGTCGAACTCATTAATGCTGTGGTTGATGCCGTACCGGGTGTTGTAGTCGGCAATGATGTTGATTAAGGCCGCCTTTTTCTCTTCCGGCTCTACCTGGTTATCGGCCTTTTCCTGTGGCAGATCTTCTTGCAGTTGTTTTATATCGGCGGCGTTTTTATCATTTGGGCTATAGCTGTCTTTAGCCAGTGCTTGAGCGGGTGGCAAAAATGCGTAAGCATTGCGTGGCTCTTGCAGTTGTTTTATGTAGGCGACGGTCTTTTCGTTTGGGCTATAGCTGTCTTTAGCCAGCGCTTGAGCGGGCGGCGAAAATACACAGGCGATATTCAGTGGTTGGTAGCTGTCGTCTTCGGCAAGTTTTTGCGCCTGCAAGGCTTTAAATAAGGCGTAGTATTCAATGGCGTTATTGATGGAGCCAGTGGCCAAAATGGCGTTAAAGCGGCGCGAGTTGGTAGCGGCATCGTGTTTTGTCAGTATCTCGTTGACTACCGCTTCTGGTGGTGGTATTTCGCCTTTTTTAGGTTTTTTATTGTCCTTACTGTCTTTGCCGAAATAATCGATATGAAAGCTCAGTACATTTTTATCATCAATCGCGTGGGTGATGGTATAGGCGTGCAGTTGCTTTTCGAATATATCTTTGGTGGTTTTAAAGGTGCCGACTGTGCCGTCGAATTGTTGGTAAGTAGCGTTATCGTCAAAAATGGGCGTACCGGTAAAGCCAAACAACTGGGCCTTGGGGAAGAATTCTTTAATCGCTTTGTGGTTTTCACCAAATTGCGAGCGGTGGCA
>CAIKYI010000766.1 GCA_903831545.1 uncultured Methylobacter sp.
ATGAGAAACAAGCGCAAAAGGCGCATGGAATAATTGTTTCGCAAACTGATTATCGGACTGAATGTCCGGGATTAATTCTTTCAGGAGCAATTGACGATAACTATTTCTAATTTCTAGCGTATGCTCAACCTGAAAATTGTTTGCTTCAGCTGGATAATCCATAAAATTTGAATATATAGAGAAGGTGTAATAGTCCACCAAAGAACAAAAAAAAGGGGCGCAATGCGCCCCTTAATGATTAACCGTTGCTGGGATTTGGTTTAAAAAACTTCTCTAAGTCCATTTGTAGGAGGGCTTTTAATCGCCCCTACAAGTATTAGCCTAACGTGAAGTTATGTTTACCACATCCTTAACAGGATTAAGCCTTCAGCAAATCCTTAACCTTGGCAATAATGCCGGCAGGATCGATGCCTTGATGTGGAAATTGTTCCCACAGACCGCCACAGCCTTCTTTATAGGTTGCAATATGAGCATATTTTGGAGTCAGACCACGCTCCAGCAACCAGGAACCAAAGCGACTACCCAAGCCGGTTTTACGGTTATATGACTCGACCACCAATACCATTGGCGAGTTGCCGATTTTAGCCATCATCTCTTCATCAATGACATTCAAGGTTGGTTTGTTGATCAAACCCACGTCAATGCCTTCTTGTTTCAAACGCTCTACTGCATCCAACGCTCGGTATAAGGATTCACCAAAACTGATGACATAACCTTGAGTACCTTCGCGGATAACTTCATCTTTGCCGGAGACAAATTTGTAATCACCGCCAAAATAATCCTGACCTTCAGTATTCAGAATAGTCGGTACTTTGGAACGGGTAGAAAATACAAAACGCAAACCGGGATTAAAAAAGATGGTTTCCAGACAAGCTTTCATTTGCAGCGGATCAGCGGGGAAGTAAAGATTGGTCGCGTAACCGTCACTCAAACCATTATCGGCAAACATGTTGTTTAGACCGAAATGGCAAGTGTTGTCAGCCATGTCGTCTATTCCGGAATGTGAGAAATGACTGAGGACGTTTGAATTGTTTAAACGTGCCATGGTGATTTCAGAAAGCAACATTTCCAGGAAAGCACTGAAGGTACCAAAAATACCCTGTTTGCCAGCTTCCATACCGAAACCGGCGGCTGCCGAAAAGTTGCCGCGTTCCATAATGCCCGAAGAAATAAATGTTTCCGGGAAAGCCGCGTGAATTTTGAACAGACCGCAAGAACCTTCAAGGTCACTGTCAACGACGCGAATTTTTTCGATGCGCTCGGCTTCGCTTAATCTGCCCATGATTTCAACGGCCGCATCACCAAAAACGTTGCGATTGGCATCCCAACGATCGCTGGAACCCAAAAATACGGCATCATTTTTTGGCGCTGTAATGGTTTTAAGATGGTCTGCTGCAGCTTGTTGACCACGAGTCTCAAGATACTCGACTGCTACTTTTACCGAAATAACGTCATGACCGTGGGTTGAACCTTCAAGGCCGACAATTCCAGGACACATCGGACGATGATTAATGACGGCAACCGGACCATCGGTATTGATTGCAATACATATACGTTTGTACAGATCATCAAGATCTTCGCCGTCGCCTTCCAGTACGGTAACGCCTTGACCTGCAAGAGTTTTAGCTGTTGTGCAACCGGGTAGATAGTTTGATGGATGACCTGCAATAGTGACGTTGTTATCGTCGATAATCAGCTTGACATTCAGCTGTTGGGCAACAGCCAGACGCGCAGCTTCGGCGTCGTTACCTTCTTGTTGCGAACCATCAGAACCCAGACAAAACAGGGTTTTACTTGGATTGGCAATAGCCACGCCGTTGACGTAAGGCCACATGTGCCCCAAACGTCCCGAGCTAAATTTCACGCCGGGAGTAAAACCCAGTTCAGGGTGGCCCGGCAAATGTGAATGAGCTGCGCGATATTCCATCAAGCGTTCAGCCGGCAGGTCGCCATTAAGCGTAGACATCAGATATTGAGTGGCTACACGGTGTCCGGCTTCGTCGAAAAAAATGGGTACATATTTAGCAGCATCGCCCCTAAATAAAGCATCCATAATCATGACTTCAGGCACGGTATCGTAAGGTCCGCCGGTATGTCCGCCCACGCCTCTGGCAGCGCCGGTCGCCGTAAAAAAAACGATTGCATCGCGGCATAGCTGAATATTTGCTTTCAGACTGGCACGTTGCTCATCGGTAAGTGTTGGATTGTTTGCGTTTAAAGTGATACGTTGATAAGCGCCAAGATCAATTGGAAATGAATTCATAGTTAACTCTTCTTATTAAAGTAAATGAGTCTGGTGGATACCGCCAGTCTGACCATGATTAGTCAATTTTAAGGGGTATCATTACAGTGGCCAAACGCTGTCGCTCTGCTACTGAACATCCCTGCTGGTCTGGCTTCCATGGTTTTTTATAACAACTGATATTATTGCGCTTTTAGGTTGTCATTTCATTGTGATTCGGATGGGCATAGTGTATTGACTAAGTGAACGCATCAAACCCCATCGAGAGTAGACAGTCTATTACATTTAGAAATCAAAAAATGTCAGCGCCAGCAAGCAACAACCTAAGCATAATATCAGTTATTTAGAGGTTTATACAATTGCATTAACATTGGCCAATGGGCAAACATTATGTTCTCCAACTTGGATATGAACATTATATAGTCTATACGCACATTTGTTGGCCGCTGGTAAAATAACGAAATAATTGCCTTGGTCTGGCTTTATTAAACTTTGGATGGTATTTTGTAGAGTGTACGCGAGGCGTACTGTCTATAAATTTATGCTTTTAGGCTGAAAGGGGAGCCAGGTTTTGACAACAATGCAGGACATTACAAGTTCGATGACGACATCGGAAAAACGTGCCACAGCGTCTTTGGCAAGCATTTATGCGTTGCGGATGCTTGGGTTATTTATGATTTTGCCAGTGTTATCCTTGTTTGCCGAGCAGCTGGAAGGATCAACTCCCGCGCTGATCGGTCTTGCCATGAGTATTTATGGCTTGCCTCAGGTTTTATTACAAATTCCTTTCGGCTTGATGTCAGACAGATACGGTCGAAAAAAAGTCATTATCGGCGGCTTGATTTTATTTTTTATCGGCAGCCTTATCGCGGCATTATCCTCGACTATATACGGGATTTTGGTGGGCCGGGCTTTCCAGGGCGCCGGTGCCATTTCTGCGGTTATTATGGCCCTGGTCGCTGATTTGACCCAGGAAGTACATCGCACCAAAGCCATGGCAATTATCGGCATCAGTATAGGCATGTCGTTTGGCGTAGGAATTATCGCAGGGCCAGTCATCTCAGGATTTGGAGGAGTGCAGAGTGTTTTTGGCGTGACTGCGGCACTGACGTTACTTGCTATTTTAACGATTATTTATATTGTTCCGGATCCCCAAAAATCAAAATTGCATCGGGATGCAGAGTTTGTGCCCAGGGAAGCGATGCAAGTACTTAAAAATCCGGATTTATTGCGCTTAAATTATGGTATTTTTACCTTGCACATGATTTTAATGGCAATTTTTGTGGTGGTGCC
>CAIKYI010000767.1 GCA_903831545.1 uncultured Methylobacter sp.
CTGGTATAATACTCCAAGAGAATATTTAAAATCATATTGGCATAACGGCACACATCATAAATTACTCTCGGAGTTTGTTTCGGCTTGCAATAATCTGACTACTGCTTTATTGATGGGTTCAGTTATTTTGGCGATGGGCAAAAACAGTCACCGATTTGTTACTTTATCTTGCATCAATGTCGTAGTTGCTTCTAATGCAGGTGGATCTTTCAGCCCCTTTGGTGATATTACAACTTTGCTGGTCTGGCAAAAAGGTGTAGTGCCCTTTACTGATTTTTTCTCTTTGTTAATCCCTGCCATTATTAATTTTGTTATACCCGCATCAATCATGCATTTTTGGATTCCAAAAGAAAAGCCAGACGCAGTTTTGGAGGCTCCAGTATTAAAACGAGGCGGATATATCATTATCGGGTTATTTGCATTAACGGTTATCACTGCAACTTGCTTTGAAAACTATCTTGGTCTTCCGCCAGCAGCGGGTATGATGCTGGGTCTGACATATCTTAAATTCTTTAGTTTCTATTTGCAAAAAACAGCAATTTATCACGGTTTTAAACAAGACGAGCATAATTCTGAAGCGTTGGAAAATCATCATATCGAAGGTGTGATGACAGAGCCTCAGCTTCAATCAGCATTACAAACACAAAATAAAGATTCTGAGTTAAACCAATCCTTTGATGTTTTCCAGAAAGTCGCGCATTTAGAATGGGATACACTACTTTTCTTCTATGGGGTTATGGTCTGTGTTGGAGGCTTGAGTTTTATTGGCTATTTAAGTGTTGCTTCCCATATTCTGTATGGCACTATCGATCCGACGCTAGCTAATATCATGGTAGGAATCGCCTCAGCATTTGTCGATAATGGTACTATCATGCTGGCTGTACTTACTATGGCACCTGATATTTCCCAGGGACAATGGCTATTGGTGACATTGACCGCAGGTGTGGGTGGAAGTATGTTAGCGGTGGGTTCTGCTGCTGGAGTTGGTTTGATGGGGCAAGCTAAAGGGATATACACTTTTATTAATCATTTAAAATGGTCGCCTGTAATAGCATTAGGATATTTTGGCAGTATCGCAGCTCACTTTCTTATAAATGGCCGTTACTTTTAGACACAATTTTAATAGTAGTTAGCGTGTAAAAATATTTTTGAATGTTTTTTGAAGGCTGGCTAGGAAGCTGTTTGATAATAGACATCCCAGTGCGACTAAAATCCAATTTTTGTCAGATTTTCTGCTAATTTTTGTTAAATAGAATGACTATTCGCTTCAATTAACCAGAAAATGAATAAAGCTTGTTACATCTAAGGCACTCTTATTCCTAAATTATAACGTTGGTTTTTTTTCGTATCTGTCCTTATAAGCATGGTCATGATCGATAATTTTTAGATTATCAAGTATTTATTTACCTATAGCCCAGTAATTTTCATTGTTTTCAAGGACTGTACGGATGCAGATTACAGTGCAATTGCAGAGGGCTAAAAATGTGCACATGGGGTAATGCAATCTTTCTTACAGCAGAAAATATGGACAATAATGCTGCTAGTTGGGTATATTCATTGCACGATTTAGCATTATATCCATTACATTGATCAATAATGTTATTCTAGGATATTTACGGTTCCTTTCGTTTTCTCTCCAGTTTTTTTTATAGTAACAGACTGATATTTATATGGAAATCCCTATGTCTATGCCAATTATCCCTTTTTCACCCCTTGGTCTTACTGTGTTAAGCGTGTTTGTTATAGGCTTGGCAATGATTATATTTGAAGTCCAGCTTGCGATGGATAAATTCAAACCCGCTTTGATGATGATGTCCACTGTAGCGATTATCGGCATTTATTACTGGTTTAATGGTGATGATCCTGAACGATTTAAACCTTTGATTGCCATGCAAGCGGCTACTAAAGAATCTTTATTTGGATTGATTGCCTTTATGGCATTCATGTGGATGATTGTTGAGATTCTTAACGAACGCAATGTTTTTGCAGCGATGAATCACGCTCTAATGAATAAAGGCTTGGGAGCGCGAGGGTTGTTCTGGGTGATGGGACTTATGTGTGCATTGTTAAGTCCTTTTATAAGTAGCTTAACTACGACCATGATATTTGGTAAATCGATCAGCAATGTTTCCGCAAATTCTCGTTATACCCATTTAGTCCTTTGTAATACCATTATTTCTTCTAACAGTGGTGTTTGGTTTATTGGTACTTCAACTAGTTTAATGGTTATTCTGGCTGATAAAGTTAACATGACTGACTTGCTGATGTTGTTTCCAGCAGCGATTTTTGGGTGGTTTCTTAGTGCCTTGGTGCTAG
The DNA here is from genome assembly GCA_903831545.1 of uncultured Methylobacter sp. GTDB lineage: Bacteria > Pseudomonadota > Gammaproteobacteria > Methylococcales > Methylomonadaceae > Methylobacter_A. The sequence goes on from CAIKYI010000767.1 coordinate 2,317, forward strand.
ATCAGTTCTACCTGAAAAAACTCGAAACCACTAAATTACTTAAACCTATTACTGCAGCAGAGGATCTTAAACCGGGAGGGCTGAGCCTTACTTTTGTGTGCGCTTTTGCTATCATTGGAGCTGTGATTCTAAACATGGTATTACATGTGGATATCGAATTTGCGTTAGGTAGCGGTTTGGGGTTGGTGGTAATGTATATTTGGGTGTTAAAGACAAAATGGTGTCATATCGAGATTAACCTGGACGTTCAATTACAGAAGGTTGAATGGGCAACTTTGATGTACTACATTGGTATCATAACCGGCATGGCAGCACTTAATCATGTGGGCTGGTTGTCTTATGTTCGCCAGTTATATGAAAATGTAGAGCCGATGTGGGTGAATTTTATTTTGGGGATGGTTTCAAGCTGTATTGATAACAACTTGCTTGAAGCAGCTGCGATTATGGCTAATCCAAATCTGGGCGTTGATCAATGGATGCTCAATGCTATGATGGTTGGCATAGGGGGTAGTTTGACGGTGGTGGGATCTTCTGCAGGAGTCATGGCGATGTCGATCGACAAAACTTATACCTTCGCTACCCATTTACGTTTTTTGCCAGCAGTGCTCGCCAATTTTCTAGGTTCTTTTGGTTTCTGGTATTTGCAATTCGAGGTATTACACTGGGTGTAAAACTGCGTTTTTGTAAATTGCGGCTCAGTTTGTAGTTTACCAAATTCTCATCTCATTTAATATTTATTATGTCGATAAGCTTACAAGGTCATTCCAAACAACAAGTTACCGTTTTAGCGCTGAGTGCTATCGGTGTAGTATTTGGTGATATTGGCACCAGTCCGTTATACGCAGTTAAGGAGATTTTTGGCAGCCATTTACCTATCGATAA
>CAIKYI010000768.1 GCA_903831545.1 uncultured Methylobacter sp.
CGATTAAAGGCGATTCCTGAAATTAATGCACTTTCCACTTCTGATTCCTCATAGGTAATGAGCGTACCCCTACCCTCTTTAAATGATGACAACACGCGCAAGGCAACGTTATATTTTCCGGCAAATTCTACCGATCTAATCTGTAAAACCTTTGAACCCAAACTGGCCAGTTCCAGCATTTCTTCAAACGTTATTTTATCCAGTCTGCGTGCTTTAGGCTCTACTCTTGGATCTGTCGTATATACGCCATCAACGTCAGTATAGATATGACATTCATCGGCCTTTAATGCCGCTGCCAAGGCTACGGCTGTCGTATCAGATCCACCTCGACCCAGGGTTGTAATATTTCCTTGCTCGTCAACGCCCTGAAAACCGGCAACGACAACGACTTTACCTACGTCAAGATCAGCGCGGATGCGAGCATCGTCTATCTTGCGAATTCTCGCTTTGGTGAAACTGCTATCGGTCAGAATTTTTACCTGAGTGCCGGTATAAGAACAAGCATCGCAACCAATTTCTTGCAAGGCCATACTTAATAAAGCAACAGTAACTTGTTCGCCCGTTGACAACAAAACATCTATTTCCCGTTCATCAGGATCAGTTTGCAATGCTTTTGCCAGGGCAACAAGACGATTGGTTTCCCCGCTCATCGCCGAAACGACGACAATAACTTGATTACCCAAGTCACGCGCGGCTTTTACCTTTTCCGCAACCGCTTTGATGCGCTCGACGGTACCGACTGAAGTACCGCCAAATTTATATACATATAATGCCATTTAATAAAACCTTTTAAGCGCCAAGTTGCGTTTTTACCCAAGCCGAAACTTGCACCAATGCGTCTGCCAAACCAGAAGGATCATTACCTCCCGCCATTGCCAAATCCGGTTTGCCGCCACCTTTACCACCCACCTGAGTAGCAACAAAATTGACCAGATCACCAGCTTTTATTTGCCCCATTTTGTCTTTGGTCACACCGGCAATCAAATTAATTTTTTCACCTTCAACGACCGCCAACACAATCGCTGCGCTGCCCAGTTTATTTTTTAATTGCTCGACCAAATCTCTCAGCGATTTGGGATCGACATCATCCAACTTGACTGCCAGGACCTTAACACCGTCAACATCAACTGCCTGCGCACCCAGGTCACTACCTGCCGAACTGGCCAACTTGGCCTGCAAACGATCCAACTGTTTTTCCAAAAGCCGATTTTTCTCCAGCAATTGCTCAACTTTTTCAGGCGCCTTATCTGGCGCGCTTTTTAGCAAGCCGGCAATGCTGACAAGAGCGCTATCCCGACTGGCCAGCCAGTCAAAACAAACCCCACCGGTTACAGCTTCAATGCGCCTGACACCAGATGCAACGCCGGTTTCGCTAATTATTTTTAAGCAACCGATATCCCCTGCCCTATCAACATGCGTACCGCCACAAAGCTCGGTTGAAAATTCGCCAATTTTTAAAACCCTGACTTCATCTCCGTATTTTTCACCGAACAAAGCCATAGCACCGGCTTTAACAGCCTCATCTTTGGCCATGACTTCAGCGCTAACCGGATTATTTAAACGGATTTGTTCATTAACGATGCGCTCAACAGTACTAATTTCATAAGCCGTTACCGGTTCAAAATGTGAAAAATCGAAGCGCAAGCGCTCAGGATTTACCAAGGAACCTTTTTGCGCAACATGATCACCCAAAACCTGCCTTAAGGCGGCGTGTAATAAATGGGTTGCGGAATGATTAAGTTCCGTCGCTTTTCTGTCTGCGGCACTGACTCTGGCATCGCACAACTGGCCTTGAGTCAAAATACCGGCAAGTAATTTGCCTTTGTGTAAAAACAGGTTTCCGCCCTGTTTTTGGGTATCGGTCACTTCGAAGATTGCGCCATCGACCTCGATTGTTCCGCAATCGCCGATCTGTCCGCCGGACTCGGCATAAAACGGTGTTTTATCCAAAACAACAACACCCTCTTCACCATCCTGCAAACTGTTGACTGGCTGTCCTTGTTTATAAAGACCAATAATACTTACCTGATCCTCAAGCTGGTGATAACCGGTAAACTCAGTCTGTGAATCAAGCTTGATATCCTGATCGTAATCAGCGCCAAAACTGCTTGCAGACCGCGCCCTGTCGCGTTGCGCAGACATTGCCATTTCAAACCCGGCATGATCGACAGTAAGGTGGTGTTCGCGGGCAAAATCGGCAGTCAAATCGACCGGAAATCCATAAGTATCATAAAGCTGAAATACCGTATCGCCTGGAATAACAGAACCTTCCATCTTGGCAACACAGGCTTCCAGAATCCTCATGCCTTGTTCGAGGGTTTCGGCAAAACGTTCTTCTTCTTTTTTCAGCACTCGCTCAATTTGAGCTTGAGTGGAAATAAGTTCAGGAAACGCCAGACCCATTTCTTCAGCTAAGGGCGCTACAAGCTTATAAAAGAAAACATCACGAATACCCAAACGATAACCGTGACGAATGGCGCGACGAATGATACGACGCACCACATAACCGCGTCCTTCATTGGACGGCATTACGCCATCTGCAATCAAAAATGCGCAAGAACGGATATGATCCGCAATCACCCGCAACGAGCTTTGCGACAAATCACTAATACCCGCGAGTTCGGCAGCCGCTGTTAACAGCTTTTGGAATAAATCGATCTCGTAATTACTATGCACACCTTGCAGAACGGCTGCGATACGCTCCAAACCCATACCGGTATCCACCGAAGGTTTAGGCAAAGGTGTTAATGAGCCGTCGGCGGCCCGATCATATTGCATGAACACCAGATTCCAGATTTCGATATAACGATCGCCATCTTCATCGGGTGAACCTGGAGGTCCACCGGCAATATCGGCACCATGATCATAGAATATTTCAGTACAAGGCCCGCAAGGTCCAACGTCCCCCATTGACCAGAAATTATCTTTCGCGCCAATTCTTGAAAAACGAACCGGCGAAATGCCCACATCATCCAACCAGATTTTTTCGGCTTCCGAATCTTCGTCAAAAACAGTGACCCATAATTTTTCCGCCGGTATTTCCAGTTCTTTGGTTAAAAAGTCCCAGGCAAAATGGATGGCTTCTTTTTTAAAATAGTCGCCGAAACTGAAATTACCCAGCATTTCAAAAAAAGTATGATGCCTCGCTGTATAACCGACATTTTCCAGATCATTATGCTTGCCGCCGGCACGGACACAACGCTGGCTGGTTGCGGCCTTGTTATATTCACGGTGGTCTCTGCCTAAAAACACATCCTTAAATTGCACCATGCCTGCATTGGTGAACAATAAAGTCGGATCATTGCCCGGAACCAGTGAACTTGAAGGCTGGACAGAGTGTCCCCGTTCACGAAAAAACTCCAGAAAAGCGGTGCGCAACTCGGCGCTAGTC
>CAIKYI010000769.1 GCA_903831545.1 uncultured Methylobacter sp.
CGATGCACCTGGTGTTGGGTAAGGAGATTTTTTCAAACAGATTGCGGCTTTGAATTTCGTTTATGAATTCATTCATGACCTTGGCGCAACTGGCGCTGGCGCAAGAGCCGCGTGGATGACCTTGTGGACAATTCTCTAGCCTATAGGATGCTGCCGACGCAAGGAGGCGCATCGTTTCGCGATTGATGCGCTTCACTGCGTTCAACACATCCTATTGTGCTAATTCGGCTGTGGCCATTTTGTTTTTCCTCATAGCAGGTTTGGGTAGCGCAGCGTAACCCAAACTGCAAACTATTCGTCCCAGCCATCTTCTTCCATCTGGTTAAAGCGTGACGGATCAGGCGCTTTATGTTGGTTTATGGCTTTGGCCAACCAACTGGAAGGTCCGGCCTTCATTTCATTTTGCAGGTCAACAATCAAATCTTTGATTTTGCTGCCTTCATGCACCTTGACCGGTTGAATGTTTTTGGCAATAAGCTGATTAATCGCCGAGCCGCCTATGGCCTGACAATACACTGCCGCACAGCCATTAAGCAGTTCAATCTTGACGGAGAGTTTATCTTCGTTGCCGTCCTGACTGAGTTCACCAAACTGGGCAGCTTCCAGTAATTGCGAGTGATCCGGGTCAACGGCATACAGGGCAAACGATTTTGCCGAACCAAAATGCTGGTTTACCGAGTCCATGTCGGTGGTGGCAAAGGCTATTTTCAGGGCAGTATCCATAAATTTAATTTCCTCAGGGCCGTGTACAAGAGCCAAACGTCGTTTTAATGACATGGCAGGGGATAGTCGGTTAATTCACTGGCCGGTTTTTGGCCGTAGGGCGAGCGGTAAACAGGAATTTCTTCATGAGAATAATTGATCACCAGGTTGGCTAAATCAAACAACGTCTGTCGGGAGCCGCGATAACCGATCCAGGTTTTCTGATAACCGCCGATGATGTCGTATAAGGGAAAACCGGCTCTTAAAATCGGAGTGCCCAGGCGTTCGGCAGTATCAACCGCATGCGAGTTGCCAATCACCAGTTGCACTTTATTCGCCTTGCCCAGCAATTCCAGATCTTCCAGATCGCCGATTTTAATGCTGGCTAGCGGAATGTTGGCTAACAATGGCACGTTACACGAAGTGACTGCGGCCACAACGTCCGCACCCATTTCCTGAACCAGCGCCACAAATGCATTCAATAAATCGGCATCGGCAGCGATGGCAATACGTAGCTGACCGAGCATAAAATGCGTATCCAGCATTGCATCCTGTAATTGGGAACGCTGCCGTTCAAGGCGCTCGGGTACTGGCTGACCGCTGATGTCTGCCAATGCAGAAATGAGTGCGTCATTGGCCTTCAAGCCATAAAGATGTTCAAGGGAGTAAGTCGGTACACCGGTTTTTTCCTCCAGCAGTTCGGCAGCTTTTGCCAGCGACGGGCCGATCACTACCGTGGCCAGCGCATCGCCAAGTGTGGTCATTTCCGAAAGCGGCGTGCCGCCGATGGTCACCGGGCTAAAATCTTCATCGGTTAAACAGCCGTCCAGCGAATCGGAAATATCCGGTACAAATACTGGTCTCAGCTGGAATTGTTCAAAAATATCCCGCAAGGCTTCCAGATCACCGGGAGTCAGCGTGTAATTGGCCAACACATTTACCTGACGTTTTCGTTTGCCGGGATAAGTGCCTGCCACCTTGGCATCCGGCACTAAAGCACGAATGATTTCGGTCAATGTCGATGCATAGCCCGTTTCAACACTGCCGCTAAAATCAGGGGTATTGACTGCCACCACCGCAATATCTGCAAACTCCGGGTTAGCCGTTCTAAAGTCGCGGACATTGCGATGCACGTCCGCACCTTGCGTTTCGGCCAGGCCGGTGGTCAAAATCGTTATCAGGTCAGGGCGGGATTTTTCGGCAATGGTTTTAATGCCCTCCACCACATTGTCGTCAGCACCCATCACCGAACTGCCCTGATCCATTGCCGTGCTTTGCAACGGAATCGGTTCTCTGAAGTGCCGCACAAAAAATACTTTGGCAAACGCCGTACAACCTTGCGAACCGTGCAACATCGGAATGGCACGATTAAAACCCAGTGTCGCCAACGAGCCGCCTATGGGCTGACTGGCTTTAAGTGGATTGACCGACAGGGCTTTGTTTCTTTTCAGTACGTCAGCCATGAGTCATTCCCTCCATTGCATTGCCTTCCATTGAAAAAATAAGGCCAGGTGTGCTTTGTATTTTCCACGGTACAGCCGTCTGTACTACTTCCCAGATTCGATTCGCAATGGTCAAAGCCAATTGTCGTCCCCATTCCTGATTTATATCAAAAAAAAGAAGCTTGGCTTTTAACGGCGTGTACAAATCCCAGGAACTGTCCTCATCGTTAAAAGCGCAACCTGATTTTTCCTTTTTATTATGCTCACAGGCCGGTTCATCCAGTAACGCGGCAATGTCTTTAGTTGATTTCATCGGCTTAACCCATAGCGGTGTTTACTATAGTTTAAGCAAACCGTGTGCCAGTCTGTATGTCATTGAAAATCATGTACTTGTGTTGGGTTGTGTTTGTAGCAAAGCTGACAAAGTTGCTGTATGGCTGGCACAAGCGGACATATTGGAACAGGAAGGGTGGGGCTGGCAGGGACGTTTTGAAACGTTTTGGTAGCGATTTTTCAGTTGCCAGTTGTTGCGAAATTATAGGCTGTGCTGAACAAGGTGAAGCGCATCAATCGAGAACGAGGCGCCTCCTATATCAGTCGGGTAAGTCGGGTTAGGCATCAGACCTAACCCGACTATTGACACTAAACCCGCAACAAGGCTTTGGCCATTCTTTCGGACAGCTGTTCTTCAATAAATTGTGGTTCGTTGGGCGGATACAGTTCGACTTCATCCAGTTCAAAATTGTATTCTTTGCCCAAGGCGATCAGTTCCCTGATTTTTTGAACGTCCAACAGCTTGGCTTTTAACTCGGGGTCGATTTTGGCCTGTTCAGAAAAGGCTTTAATTTGTGCAATTGACATGGTGGGATCTCCTGTTTTTAAAAAAAATGCTTTGCCGGGCAAAGCGGTTAATGAAAAATGAATGCGTCGATTAAGGTTAAGAATTCGGTGAAAAATAATTTCCGTAAAAAACAGCGTCTTTAGGATGCGCCTCGTTCCTCGGCACATCCAATATCAAGCGGGAAGTTATTTTTTACCAAATCCCAAATGAAGGCCGCGATTAACGGTTTGTTACACGCTATACGGCGTGTTGATCCAGTCTTTAAGCACCGCCACATCGCGTTCCGGTAAATAGGAAAAGTCGCCGTTGATGTCTTTGAACACCGCCAGCGCGCTGTGCGGCGAGACCCGGTTGCCTTTAACCATATAAAAGAACCAGGCAAACGGATAGCCGGCCTGGCGATCAAAGCGGCTTAACAGGTTGTGCAGCGCGACGCCTTTTTGGCCGTTCAGTTCGTCCAGTTGCGGCACGTTCTTTTGTTGGGTGTTGAGCAGTTCCACGTTAATAATTTGTTCGCCGAAGCGTCCGGTATGCCTGAACGGCCGCACGATCCAGTCATCGCACAGGTGGGCTTTCTGCTGGGCGCTGCTGCGGTTCCAGTCATCGATAAAGCGTTGCACCGGGTGTGCGGTCAGGTGGTATTGAGTGAGCTCGTCCATGAACACCGCCACGTCAGTTTTACGTCGATAAGCGTAACGAGAAGTTCCAATACAGAATGTTTCGATGCATTCCGGCTCCAGTGGATCAATAAATTCTTCTAAATCTTCAGGGGGATAGTGTTCGCTGACCAGTAAGCGGTCGGAGATTTCATGGGTTTTATCAATATCGATCTGTATGAACTGTTCGGCCCGGCTGCCGGTGGGCACCACAAAATGCAGCGTGTTACCGGTTTGGCGGGTGGCAATCAGTTTGTGCTCCCGGGCATGGTCAATCAGGGTCTGCAGGTTTTTGCCGCAGCCGATATAGGTGCGTTCGGTCCATTCCAGCAAGTTATTGGCGATACGGTTGCCGTCCAGATCGACAATGCCGCCCAGCCGGTACCATTCGGCACCGGTTCTGGCCAGACGTAGCGGATAGTCGGGATTGAGCGCTTGCAGCTGGGCCAGTAACAAGGCGTCAGCCGGGTCGGGCAGGGTGTGCTTGCACAGGGTTGCCAGTTGTTGCCCATCCAGGTGAAAAGCGTGCTTAGCCATGGTGGTTGTCCGGTTGGTCGTGGTCGGGCGCCGGCGCTTCGGGCGGGCAGGCCGGGGTAGGGGGCGTTAAACGGGCCTGCACTGCGGCCCGGACATCGGCTTCGGGATCGTTGAGCAGACCGCTCAGGGCGTCGGGCGCCACCCGCTGCACGGCGTTATAGCGCACCACCCAGTCGGGATCGTGGAGCATGATCACCGCATCCTCGGCACTCATGCGTTCAGCAAGCAGGCGTCGTACTTCCGGGGCCGGGTCATGGGCCATCAAGCCCAGGCTGACTTCCGGCAGGCGTTCCGCCACCACTTTGCGCACTTCCGCATCTTTATCGCCTATCAGGCGAAACAGACGCCCGGTC
>CAIKYI010000770.1 GCA_903831545.1 uncultured Methylobacter sp.
AGGAATTGAAAACGGCTTTAATTGATAATTCCAACTGCTCATAAACACTTTCAGGGAAAGGACGGCCGGTTTCTTCCAAAACCACCTGAAGAAACAATTCGCTGATTTGGCGTAAATGTTCGGCATCCAAACCCACATCGGCTTTTATTCCCGCCTGCTGCTTAATTGCAGAAAAATGCAGGTCAAATTTTTCATCATCAATGCCCAAAGCAACCTTGCCGAATAACTGGATAAACCGTCGGTAAGCATCGTAGGCAAAGCGTGCATCGCCTGTTTGGTTGATCAGACCGGCAAGGGTCTTGGCATTAAGACCAAGATTCAAAATAGTGTCCATCATGCCCGGCATCGAAATCGCCGAACCTGAGCGCACTGAAACCAGCAATGGATTTTGACCATCACCAAATTTCCTGCCCGAGAGCGTTTCAACCTCGGCTATTTGGGTTTTAACTTCTTCAAGCAGGCCTTCCGGCAATTGATGCTTTTCAAGATAATCCAGACAAGCTTCGGTGGTAATCACAAAACCCGGAGGCACATTAAGCCCTATCTGCGTCATCTCACAAAGATTGGCGCCTTTACCGCCCAAAAGAACTTTATTTTTACCATCGCCGTTTTGAAATGAATAAATGTATTTTTCAGTCATGATGAGCCTCAAAGTAATTAGAAGAACGTTTTTTATTATAAGATGTAGCTAAAGCATTAATCGCAGCTGTTTAAAACAGCTGTATTTAGTATCTAAAATCCAACGCTAAAAAGGTCGCCAGCATTTTCCAGCCGCTTGCCGGTGTTCGTTATGTCATTGCCATCACAAGCAAGCAAATTAATTGCGGGCAATCCTATCATAGTAGGTTACTCTAACATCAATACTTTGTTTTATAAAAATTGGCCCACCCCTGATAAACTCATTTTTTACATTAATAATGCATAAATTCAGAGCACAAAGGACTCATAATAATCCCTGTCAAAACAAGGATTTTAAGCTGATTTCAGGTTACATGAATCCACCCGTACCAATTTGATGCGCCATCCTGAGTAACACCTATAAACAACGCTAAAAGAAACAATTGGGCCAGCTAAAGAACAGGCTAATCCGACCACAAACAAACCAAACCCCGTGTATTTGGTTATAATGTCTCGCACACATTCCAAAACAAGCTGATGCAGGTAAACTTTTATGACTATAACAACAAAAACACTTACAAGTATGCAACGCTATTTTGAAGGCCAAATAGCCACCATAACAGCCAGCAATAACTATCAAAAACTGCTGGCCATGCCGCCGTTAAAACGTTGGACAACCGTGGCCGGACTATTCCTGCTGTTACAGTTAGTCATATTTGGCAGTTTATATTTAATTTTTGGCCAGGTTGTCGTTATTGGTTTTTTGGCCAGCATTCTCGCCGGACTGGCAACAGGTGTGGGCGCATTGCCCGCACTGTTTTTTAAAGACATTTCCAAAAACCTGTTCAACAGCATGCTGGGAGCTGCAGCCGGCGTTATGCTGGCGGCGACCGCTTTTTCCCTGTTGGTTCCCGGCCTGGAATACGGTAATTTGCTCTGGCCCGGTAAAGGTATTTACATCGTGTCCTTAGGCATGATGGTCGGCGCGTTTTTTCTGCATTTCGCTGATCGCCAACTACCCCATGTGCATTTTGATTCTATTTCGGATACGCACTTAAATTCGCTAAAAAAAGTCTGGCTGTTCATTATTGCTATCACTATCCACAACTTTCCCGAAGGCATGTCGGTCGGGGTTAGTTTTGGTTCAGGAGAGATTAAAAACGGTGTGGTGCTAACCATTGCCATTGCCTTGCAAAATATTCCTGAAGGCCTTGCCGTAGCCCTGCCTTTGGTCGGATTAGGCTACAACAAATGGCGAGCCGTTGGCATCGCAACTTTGACAGGCCTTGTTGAACCTGTGGGCGGCTTGCTTGGCGTTTCCATGGTAACGGTCTTTCAACCCATCCTGCCCATCGCCATGGGCTTTGCCGCTGGGGCCATGCTTTTTGTCATCAGCGAAGAAATCATTCCCGAAACGCACTCCGATGGCCGTTCACGCTACGCCACCTTTGCCTTAATGATTGGTTTCATTATTATGATGACCCTGGACAATATGCTGAGTTAAGCCCTTAACAGTGATTACACAGCTTACAGTACATGGAAAAAACCGTTCCCAGGAAAAAAAATGGATCATCTTCAAAGCTATTTACAACATTTTCTAACGTCACTGAGTACGGCCACTGTTTTTGAAAGTCTTCCCGGTTCTTTCCAGCATTTTTTCCTGTTGCTAAGCACCGGAAACTTTACTGAAATGTCAGCCGCAGCAGTCACCAGTTTTGCCTTAATCTCAGTTGCTGAAATAGGTGATAAAAGCCAACTGGTATGTATGACACTGGCCTCGCGACACAGAGCGCTACCCGTTTTAATCGGCGCAATTTCGGCTTTCGCCTTTTTAAACAGCCTGGCCGTGATTTTTGGAGTCGCTATTGCCAATTGGCTACCGGAATATATCGTTGCAGCCATTGTCGCCGCCTTGTTCGCCGCATTCGGCATTCATTCCTTGCGCCTGGAAATTGAAGACGAAAATGCAGAGGTTAAAGAACAAAGTGGTCATAGCATTTTCTTCACCACTTTTTTATTAATTACAGTCGCTGAATTCGGAGACAAAACCCAGCTGGCAGTTGTCGCCTTAAGCAGCACCGTTGCCCCGCTGGCCGTATGGTTCGGCTCGACTGTCGCGTTAGCCTCAACATCGGCCCTTGGTGTTCTGGCTGGTAAAACCGTATTGCGAAAAGTGCCCTTGGGCTTGTTGCACAAAATCAGCGGAAGCATCTTCCTTGTACTTTCGCTTATTGCCGGTTATCGGGCTTATGTGAGCTATGCGGTACTCTCGAATTAAGTTTTTACCGACAAAACACCTAAACAGGAACATCCAAAACTAAAACTCTTCCCATTCATCAATATCAACCTTACGTGGCTGTAGTTGCGGCTTAATGCCGCTGATCGGTGTTTTATCTTTTATGATTTCCTGCATCTTTTGCGGTTGAAAAATTGGACTGATTGAATAATCGTCTATTTTAAAGCTGGCGACGGTATCCACCAGACTTTTTGCCTGCTCTTCAAGTGATTCCGCCGCAGCTGCCGCTTGCTCCACCAAGGCTGCATTTTGCTGGGTAACATCATCCATCTGGGCAATGGCCTGATTGACCTGCTCAATGCCGGAAGTTTGTTCAATTGAGGCAGAGCTGATTTCGGTCATCATCGCGGTAACACCCTGGATGGCGTTAACGATTTCTTCCATGGTTTGTCCGGCTTGCGCCACCAGCTTGGTACCATCGGCAACTTTAACCACCGAGTCGCCAATTAAGCCCTTAATCTCTCCCGCTGCTGCAGCTGCACGTTGGGCAAGATTACGCACTTCAACTGCAACCACCGCAAAGCCACGACCTTGATCACCGGCACGCGCCGCTTCTACCGCTGCATTTAACGCCAGTATATTGGTCTGGAAAGCAATGTCATCAATGACTGAAATAATATCAACAATTTTGTTTGAAGCGGAGCTGATGTCTTGCATGGTAGTTACAACTTCACCAACGACTTTAACTCCATTGCCCGCGATATCTGATGCGCTAACCGCAAGTGCGTTGGCCTGTTTGGCATGTGCGGTATTAGCTTGCACAGTAGAGGTCAGTTCTTCCATGCTGGCAGCGGTTTGTTCCAGGCTGGCGGCTTGCTCTTCGGTACGGTGCGATAGATCATTATTTCCGGCAGCAATTTCTTTAGCCCCGGTGTTAATATTATGCGAGGCATCTTTGATGCTAGTGACTATTTCTCTTAACTTGTCCACGGTGATATTGGCGTCTTCTTTCAGTTGGCCAAAAGTACCGGAATATTCATTACTTATTTTCTCGGTCAGATCGCCACGCGATAGCGCATCAAGTACCCTTACAACCTCATTAAGACCAATTTCACTGGTGCTTAATAATTGGTTAAGACCTTCACCCAGTTCACGAATAAACCCCTGTTTGCCTGTTAACACAAAACGCCGGGTAAAATCACCACGGATGGCTGACTCTACCAACATCGCCACTTCTTTTTCTACGGCAACTTCCGCAGTACGATCCTGCCACTCGGCGACTGTACCCAGTCGTTGGCCCAATTCGTTTATAACCGGACTGGCCGTGACCACTATGGCGTGACCGCCAATATTCATACTCGCTGTGTAGGTGTGGTCTAAGCTGGAAAGTAATTGCAATTGGTGCGTAGAATTAACATGGAAACTGTCAATATTGCTACCAACCAGATGATTAGCTGAAAAGTCCGGTAATTGTTTACGGATATCTGTTTCGGCCTTGCTCAAAATATTGACCACGGCTTTATTGGCGTAAATAATATTTCTGGCGTTATCCGCAATCATCACGCTGGTATTAACATTATCCAGCCCCATTTTAATGCGCAAGTTCTCCTCGGCAATACGTTTATTTTCTGTAACCTCAAAACCAAGTTTTGTTTGCATTGCTTTAAGAGCTTCCAGAACTTTACCCGTTTCATCCTGATGTTCAAGTTCGACAATATTACGGTAATTGCCTTGGGCGATCTGACCAAAGTGGCCAATCACGGCATTAAGTGGCCGGGTAATACTGCGGATTAACGCTACGCCTAACCAAAGAGCTAATATAATGCCCGCACCCGTCAAAGCGAGAACACTTCTTTTTGTCGTTTCATAGCGAATTTGTGCTGCATTGAACTCCTGTTTGGCGACCTCTATCTGTAAGTGCAACAACTTTTGAATGCCGACACTAACGGGTTCATAAAAAGGCCTGATCCTGTTGGCAATCATGGTATTGGCCAGCACCATTTCATTACTTCGCAAGGCCGATAGCACTGGTTTAAAGCCCTCCACTTCCAAACGCTTTATGTCTTCAGCAAACTTGTCGGCCAGTTTCTTTTCCTCGGGTGTGAGATAAGTATTAGTATAGGCATTCCAGGTCTTGCCAATTTCCTGGTTGTTTTGTTCCACCTCCTCTACAGATTTCAGAATGACTTCAGGCGTCGAATTGATAAGGGATGCGGTAATTCGCACCCTATTGGTCAATAACAACTTCTGAATAAGCGCAAGTTGATCCATAGGTATGGTACGATCTTCATACACAGTTCGCAGACCGTCATTGGTCATACTCATGCCCGCTAAACCCATCCCGCCTATTGCAATCATAAGTAAGGACAACAAACCGATAACAATCGACAGGCGGATTCTAATAGTAAGATTTTTAGCTACCTTCAATTTTGACAGTAAGGTTGATTTTATGACCTTGCCGTCTTCTATTTTAAGACCACCGGCCTTACCTTCGCGAAATAACCGGTAAGCCGCAGCTGCCGTTTGCATTTGCTCATAACTGGTTTTACTACGCACCGACATATAACCGACCAGCACATCGTTTTCATAGGTTGGCATGGCATTGGCTAACACCCAGTAAAAATCTCCGTTTTTGCAGCGATTTTTAACCATTCCAGTCCACGGACGACCTTCTTTTAATACTTGCCACATATCCTCGAAGGCTTCGGGCGGCATGTCGGGATGACGTACAATATTTTGTGACGATCCAATTAACTCTTGTCGGGTAAAGCCGCTAACCCTGACAAAGTCATCGTTGATGTAGGTAATTATTCCTTTTAAATCAGTTTTGGAAACAATCAAGTCATAGTCTGTAAGACTATATTCAACGTCAGTTACCGGCATATTCATTTTCATAAAATTTCTCGTGATTTATAGCGAGCTTCAACTAATACACCTAAGAGGAAGTGTCATTAAAATATTTCCCGATTAATGTTAAAGGGGCTTTCTAGTTTGAATCCTCTCTGTTTCCGACTTACAAATATTGGGATTGTGGATCATCAAGTAACTACCATTGAAAGACGAAACAAGAATGACATCACCGTATTCGGGATGACTGGCATGCCTGGTTGCTACCAAACCTTCATAGTAAAAAGTTTCTTTTTTGGCATATCCAGCTATATTTTGATATTGCCTTGAGGTGATTGGAGATATTTTCAAATTTTTCATCTTGTTATACCCATATTGCCCATTTAATTAAGTTCTTGGTTTTTGGTTAGCCTGTTAGAGACAGTCATATTCCACAAATGACCTTTAATGACACTCTGGAAAGTTCACTCAGTAGCAATTCAAACTCCGCTAGCGGTATCGGTCTACTATACAAATATCCCTGATAGGCCAGACAGCCCTGGCGTTCCAGACAAAGCTGCTGCTCTTCAGTCTCAACGCCTTCGGCGATCACGTTAAGACCAAGATTATTGGCCATGCCGATAATAGTCTGGATGATCGCGGCGTCGTTCTGGTCGGTGATAAGGTCACGCACAAAGGATTGATCGATTTTTAACTGGTATAGCGGTAGTTTCTTCAGGTAACTCAACGAAGAGTAACCGGTACCAAAATCATCCATGGAAAACTGAATACCCAGCAGCTTCAGGGTGTGCATCTTTTCGATGGTTTCTGCAACATTGTGCATGACCAGGCTTTCGGTGAGCTCCAGCTTTAGCAGCTTTGCATTTGCGCCTGTCTGTACCAATATCTTGCACATTTGCTTGACGAAATAAGGCTGACTGAACTGACGCACACTGACATTGACCGCCAGCTGTAAATCCTGGGTAAGCGGACTATTCTCCCAGTCTTTAAGTTGCTGGCATGCGCTGCGCATGACCCAGTCACCAATCGGCAGGATCAAACCGGTTTCTTCCGCGATAGGAATAAAGTCGGCAGGGGAAATAAAACCAAGCTGCGGATGAAGCCAGCGTAACAGCACTTCTGCCCCAAATACGCGGCGTTTGGAATCCACCTGAATTTGATAATATAGAGCTAATTGATTTTCCAGTAAGGCATTGCGCAGATCCGCTTCCAGCATTACCCGACTTTCCAGTAAGGTCTGCATGTCCGGATCGAAAAAACACAGCGTATTACGCCCGTCATGTTTTGCCTCATACATGGCGGTATCAGCGAACTTAAGCAATTCCTCACCCGTTAACTTGGCACCGGAAAACAGACTGATACCTATACTGGCCGAACTATGGAGTTTATGTCCGCCCAGCAGATACGGCTGGTTTATCACGGCCAGAATTTTTTCAGCAACACCTTTGGCTTGCAATGCGGCTTTAGCTTGGTTTTTATTTAATTCTTCGAGCAAGATAACAAACTCATCGCCTCCCAATCTCGCCAGAGTATCGCCCTGACGTATGCAGGCTTTTAAGCGTTTTGCCACATCAATCAGTAACTGATCGCCAATTCCATGGCCCTTGGTATCATTGATGGACTTGAAGTTATCAAGGTCAATCATCAGGATTGCAGAATAGAGCCGGTTTCGGCTACTCATGCTAATTGCCAGTCCCAGGCGATCGTTAAGCAGCCTTCGATTGGGAAGATCTGTTAAAGGATCGTAAAAGGCAAGACGATGAATGGCCGCTTCCGCATCTTTATGTTCGCTAAGATCTGTAAAAGCACCGACATAAATGGTCACTTGCCCGGCAAGGTCGGTAACCGCAGTAATAGTCAGCCATTTGGGATAAATTTCGCCACTTTTACGCCGATCCCACACCTCGCCCTGCCAGTATTTTTCCGGTATCAATTTATCCCACATGGCTTTATAAAATGCGCCATCATGTCGATCTGACTTCAATATGGCGGGGGTTTTACCGATCACTTCTGCAGGGTAATAGCCAGTAAGTCGGGTAAAGGCACTATTGACACGCAAGATGCGGTTATTGGCATCGGTAATCATAATGCCCTCCTGAGCTTCTATTGCTATTGCGGCAATACGAAGCTCCCGCTCGGTCAATCTGTGTTCGGTGATGTCACGACCAATGACAACCAATCCCTTGCGTTTACCGCTGATCTCGAACAACGGTGCCTTACGCATCTCGAATTCACGACAACTGCCCGTTTCGTCGAAGATAGTCTGCTCTGAAAAATACAGTTTGCGCGCATTCCAGGCCGACTCATCATCGCTAACACATTGTTTGTGCAGGCTACGCATCTCTGGACATTCGATGGCCAGCTCCAAACTCGTCTTGCCTTGCCAGACAACATCATTAAGATTAAAAAGTTTCCTGGCAAGTCCATTAACAAATAGTAATCGTCCCTCGCCATCTTTAAAAAAAATGGCATCAGGAATGGTTTCCATGAGTGTGGTGAGTTGTTTACTGCGCAGCCTGAGAGCCGTTTCGCTGTTTTTTAAGTCGTGTTGTGACTTTTTCCGTTGTTCAATCTCTTGTTCAAGCTCTGCCGGCGAGGGCAGGCGTAAGGCTTGTGGCATTATCCGAACCAGACAAATCGCCGTGGCAATGGAAAGTACTGCTGTGATAATTTTTAAAATAGCATCAACCCAATACAACGGTTGCCATAACAGTAAAATGGAAAATAAATGGGTGGTGCCGCAAGCTAGAATAAAAGCACTGAACATTAAAAATATCCCGCGAAATTGCAGGTCTTTTCGATGTAAGACAAAGTAACCGAGCGCAAAAGGAATGGAATAATAAGACAGTGCAATCAGCCCATCTGAAATCACATAAGACCAGACTATACTGGTTGTCCAATGAAGGCAGAAACCATGAGGCATCCAGCCGTTTCCGCCCACTAAATCATTAAGGATTATTTCAAACATTACGACTCCTAGAGTTTATGATTTGGTAAAAATAACTTCCCGCTTGATATAGGATGTGCCGAGGAACGAGGCGCATCCTAAAGACGCTGTTTTTTTTATGGAAATTATTTTTCACCAAATCCCTAATACCGATAACCATCTTCTTAAACAGACATCCGCAAGAACAAATACTTTCTGTCCCCTGAATTACGGTATAAAAGCGTGTGGAACAGATTGACAGTAACCTGAAGAAATCCGGGCAGAACCTTTTCGAGTGAAAATCGTCCTTAATGATGGGCAGACAGATAGATAGATAGATAGATAGATAGATAGATAGATAGATAGATAGATAGATAGATAGATAGATAGATAGATAGAAGTTGACGCAGGACATCATAGACAAGCAAAACGCTACCAATATATGTGGCATTCGACTTGTACAGAGATTGATTGGTATAGCGAATTATAGCTGGGTGGTTGAACACGCTCGTCTCCTGCCTTTTAAGGCAATTCGTCAATTTCCGCTTATGAAAAAAAATCATTACGGGTAGTTTAACGAGACGTGTTCTGGGTCTCACTGAATCGGTGCCGGGGGCAGGGGCAAACCGAATATATCTGGTTATTTGCAGCTTGATTGACGAAAAAACTTAGCCACTCAAATACTGCAATTAAATGTTATAAGAAAAACTATCTCACTGCAATACGTATAAATACCTAGTTGAATAAATCAGCTTGTGCGGCATAGCTTACTCCACTGTCATTAAATTACACCTCGCTAGAATATAATACTGCTGGAGTAAAACTGCTTCAGCTGTTTTACAGGCAACAGTTAAAGCTGTTGCACTCCCGTTTATTTAACAATTTACGCTTAACTTAAGGCCGTGACTTTTACCCGCCAAAGCTTGGCCAACATCTTTCCTAATCCATAAGATTATTAACTTCAATGGCTTTGATAACATCCCTGGCAAATTCAGCCAGCTTTTGTTGCTGGCTGCGTGCCGTTTTGCGTAACATTTCAAAAGCTGCTTTTCGGCTCAATTTATATTTAGCCATGGTGATGCCTACGGCAATACTGATTTCCCGTTCACTATCCAGAGCGTTTTGCAACTGCTGCTCGGTAGTCCTCAGCTTACGTAACTCTTCCGCCCGAGCCAGAGCAGACTCGATGCTCGGCACTAATTGCTGCGAATCAATCGGCTTTACCAGATAACCTAAAGAGCCACTGGAAGCCGCCTTCTCGACATTCTCACTGTCGTTATACGCAGTCAGGAACATAAAAGGAATGTGATCCAGTAATCGCAAGCGTTCCGCAAGCTGCAAACCGCTCTTGCCAGGCATGCTGACATCAAGAATGGCAAGGTCTGGCCGCTCGCCACTGGCCAATAAAGCTTCCGCATCGTCTGCAGATTCCGCGGTACTGACCTTATAGCCCGCCGTGACCAAACCTTGTGCAAGTGTCATCAGTACCAGACGATCATCATCGACAAGTAGAAGATTGGGCTTGTTGCTGGCATTTACATTCATATGCTCGATTCCAGTTGAATAACAGGCTCATCCAAGTTCAAGGTGGTAATGACAATACCGTTCTGCTGTGACCAGGTCAAGCTGGCACCAGCTCTGGGTAACAATGATACGGCCAGCTGCAAGCCGGTGCCGAAACTGGTCGTATCCTCAAGCCCGAAGCCGGCCGGTAGCTGTCCCGTATTATGAATATCCAGCCGAATTGAAGCGGGATGGGGCTGATGGCTAAGTCTAACTCTGACCGACTCCTGTTTCGCGCTATGCTTGACTGCATTTAAAATCAACTCGTTAATTACCAGCGCTAATGGCACCGCTTCAGCTTCAGTAATGATACAAGGTATCCATCCTTCCGGAATTTCAACAAGAACCGATTTTTGCCACAGTGCTTCGACGCCTGCCGCGATGGCGACCGTCAGTTCACAGGCGCGAACCGACGACGTAACTGCGCGACCTTGCAATCCGTGTATAACAGAAATACTTTGCACCTGGCTGATAGCCTGATTAATGGGGATCGCTGTTTCAGGGTGTATTTGAATAAATTGACGCAACATCCCCGTAATACCTTGCAGATTATTCTTGATACGGTGATGCACTTCTCGCACCAGTACGGATCTCAGTGACATTTCGTGCGCTATCCGCTGGTCTTCAAAGTACTTGCGCTCGGTAAGGTCAATAAAAATGGCTTGTGCCCAAACTCGTCCGTCTATCTTTATCAATGTAGGACGAATTTCGATATCAACCACCTGACCATTTTTTCGCAGAATTTTTGTTTCAATGGGGGAAAATATTTCGTTTATTACGATATCCTTGAATTTTTTTTGGACTTTAGACATCTCGCTAGCCGGATGAATTTGTGAGATATTCATTCCGCGAAGTTCCTGTTCCGTATACCCCAACAGCAGTTCTCCCGAACGGTTGACTTCTTCTATATTGCCCTCCGTATCAACGATCAAGACAGTATCGCTGGCATCTTCTAAAAACGAACGGTAACGCTGCTCTCTTTCCTTGACATCCACTTCAGTCCGCTTTTGTTCCGTAATGTCAGTTAACAATCCACTCCATAAAATACTGCC